>JACQDO010000040.1 GCA_016201085.1 Hyphomicrobiales bacterium
CTCTCGATAGGCTATAACCCCTCACCCGGATTGCTTCGCAATCCGACCTCTCCCCATGGGAGAGGTGAAGCAAGCAGGCTAACCGCCGCTGTTGCCCTTGCGCTTGCCTTTGCGGCCGTCGGCGCCGGAGCCGGCGACGCCGACATATTGCTCGCGCAGAGCAGGGTCGGCCTTGAGCGCGGCGCTGTCGCCCTCGTGCACGATGCTGCCGCGTTCGAGGATGATGGCGCGGTCGGTGACGCCCAGGATCTTGTGCGCGTTCTGCTCCACCAGAATAACCGAGAGCTTTTCCTCGCGGATGATCTTGCGCAGGACGATCAGCAGTTCCTCGATGATGATCGGCGCCAGCCCCTCGAGCGGCTCGTCGAGCAGCATGATGCGCGGATTGAGGATGAGCGCGCGCGCCACCGCCAGCATCTGCTGCTCGCCGCCGGACAGTTGGTGGCCGAGATTATTGCGGCGCTCGGCCAGGCGCGGAAACACCTCGTAGACCTTTTCCAGCGTCCAGGCGCCCGGCCGTTCGATCGCGGTCATGTTTTCCTCGACCGTGAGCGAGCGGAAAATATTGCGCTCCTGCGGCACCCAGCCGACGCCGGCATGCGCGCGCTGGTCCGGGCGCAGCCCCGTGATGTCGCGTCCGTCGAGCGCGATGCTGCCGCCGATATGGGTGGTCACGCCGACGATCGAATTGACCAGCGTGGTCTTGCCCATGCCGTTGCGCCCGAGCAGCGCCAGCGCCTGGCCTTCGGCGACCTTGAAGGAGACGTCCTTGAGCACGACGGCCTCGCCGTAGCCGGCGGTCAGGCGTTCGACGTTGAGAAGGTCAGGCATCGACCGGCTCCTCGCCCAGATAGACGGCCTTGACTTTGGGGTCGCGGGCGACCTCTTCGGGCGTGCCCTCGACGAACAGCGCGCCGTTGACCAGCACGGAAATGCGGTCGGCGAACGAGAATACGATGTCCATGTCGTGCTCAATCAGCAGCACGGTGACGTCCTTGGGCAGGGCGGCGACGGCGGAGAGGATTTCGTGCCGCTCGTCTTCCGGCACGCCGGCCGCCGGCTCGTCGAGCAGCAGCACGCGCGGCCGGCAGGCGATGGCGACCGCGATCTCCAAGAGCCGCTGCTTGCCGTAGGGCAGCACGGCGGTACGCTCCTCGATGACGTCGGTGAGATGAAAACGCTCGAGGATCTCCACCGATTCGGACACCAGGTCCGAGCGGCTGCCGACGATGCGCCACCAGTCGAGGCCCTGGCCGCGCCGTTCGGAAACCGCCAGGCCGATGGTCTCCAGCGGCGTCAGGTCGCCGAACAGCTGGTTGATCTGGAAGGTGCGCACGATGCCGAGCCGCACGCGCTTGTGCGTGGAAATATCGGTGATGTCCTCGCCGTCGAGCAAAATGCGTCCGCCGCTCGGTTTCAACACGCCGGTGAGCAGATTGATCAAGGTGGTCTTGCCGGCGCCGTTCGGCCCGATCAAGGCGTGGCGGGCGCCCTTCTCGATGCGCAACGACACATCGTCGGTGGCGATGATGCCGGTGAAGCGCTTCGACACATTGAGCGTTTCCAGAACCACGGTCATGACTTTTGACCTTCGTTCGCCGCCGCCGCCGCGCGCCGCGCCGCGCCGCGCCAATCCAGGCGCGAGGCGAGCCGGCGGAACGGCGCCGTCCAGTTGGTGATGCGGTCGCGGCCGACCAGAACGATCACCACCAGCACCATGCCGATCCAGAACGGCCAATATTGCGGGGTGAGCGCCGACAGATAGTCCTGCATCACCTTGAAGATCACCGCGCCGATGATGCCGCCATAGAGATAGCCGGCGCCGCCGATGATCAGTACCAGCAGCAGATCGGCCGAGCGATCGAACGAGAACATTTCAAGCGAGGCGAAGGCCGTGGTCTGCGCCAGCAAGGCGCCGGCGATGCCGGCATAGCCGGCCGCGACGGTATAGATGGCAACCAGGCGGGAATCGACCGAAATACCGATCGCCGACGAGCGCAGCGGATTGCCTTTCACCGACATCAAAGACAGGCCGAAGGGCGAACTCACCAGGCGGCGGGCGATCAGGAACAGGATGAACAGCACCGTCAGGCTGTAGGCGTAGCCGGTGTGGCCGAACATGTCGAAACGGAAGGTGCCGAACAGCGGCCCGATGGTCACGCCCTGCAATCCGTCGGCGCCGCCGGTGAGCCAGCCGTAGCGGTTGGCCAATTCGCGCAGCAGCAGCGCCACCCCGAGCGTCACCATCAGCCGCGTCAGGTCGGAGCCGCGCAGCACCAGGAAGCTGGTGACGAAACCGAGCGCCATCGAGGCGACGCCGGCAAACAGCAATGCCAGGAATGGCTCGTTGACGATGCCATGTTTGGCCAGCAGCGCCGCGACGTAGCCGCCGAAGCCGAAGAACGCGGCGTGGCCGAGCGAGATGATGCCGGCATAGCCGAGGATCAGATCGAGTGAGAGCGCGAACAGCCCGAGCCAGGCGATCTCGGTGAGGATGAGGTGCTGGCCCGGCAGCAGCCAGATCGAGGCAAAGGCGACGATCCAGAAAATGAATTCGAGCGGATGCCAGCGCGCGCGCGCGGCAAGCCATTCGGTGGCGGCGATGATGGTCGGACGCGGGGGGATCATGCCGGGCGCCTCAGCGTGAAGACGCGCGGGAGAACAGTCCCTGCGGCCGCCAGATCAGAACGACGATCATGATGGTGTAGATGACGAAGGCACCGAGCGTGGGCACGTAGTACTTGCCGGCGACGTCGCAGATGCCGAGCAGCAGCGAGGCGAGAAACGGCCCGGTGATGCTCGAGGTGCCGCCGACCGTCACCACGATCAGGAAGTAGATCATGAATTTGAGCGGGAAGGTCGGGTCGAGACCCAGGATCTCGGCGCCGAGCGCGCCGCCCAGCCCGGCAAGGCCCGAGCCGAAGGCGAAGGTAAAGGCGAAGATCCGGTTGACGTTGATGCCCAAGCCCCGCGCGACGCGGCTGTCGTCGACGGCAGCACGCAGGCGGCTGCCGAAGCGCGTGCCGGCCAGGATGAATTGCAGCGCTATCGTCAGCAGCCCGCAAATGACGATGATCAGCAGCCGGTAGCGGCCGATGCCGATGCCGAGAAAACTGAACTGGCCCTGCAGATAGTCCGGCAC
>JACQDO010000078.1 GCA_016201085.1 Hyphomicrobiales bacterium
AAGGTCGAGCGCAAGACGCTCGACGTCCTGGTCGATCAGGTGCCCTGGAGTTTCCGCACGATCTTTCATTCCTGGATGCCGCAGCCCTTGCACGTGGAGTGGTGAGCCGTGAGCAACATGGATCTCGAAGCCAATGCCGCCTTCATCGAAAGCGAGACCGCCTGGTTCAAGCAACTGCTCGAAGCGCGTATCGAATTGCATGCCAAGGGCGAAAGCGGTCCGGACCTGCTGGCGACCCTGCCGCCGCCGTCTCTGCAAAGCCATGACGGTCCCTATCTGCGCTGCATCCGCGAGCTGGAGCTGGGCGCCGCCGAGCGGCTGCTGCTGATCCTCAGCCTGCTGCCGCATACGGCGCCGCATGTGCTGGACCCTTTCTTTATCCAGAACAACGCGCTTGGCCGCCCGTTCACCGAGTTCGGCGGCGGTCCGACGCCGCCGCAGGGCGGCTTCGTGCCCACCGGCGAAACGGCGATGTTCCTGCTCACCGGTCATGACCTGGCGCAGCGGCTGCGCCACGCCGGCCTGTTCAGCCACCATCACGCGCTGTTCGCGCGCAATGTCATCGATCTGGGCGCCCGCCCCGCCGAGGAACCCAACCTGTCGGCGTCGCTGCGGCTGAGCGCGGAATATCGCGAGCGGCTGCTGACCGGCCGCGACTACGACCCGCCGCTCAGCGCCGAGTTTCCGGCGCAGCGGCTGAAAACCGCCCTGGAGTGGGACGATCTCGTGCTCGATGCACAGACCCGCGAGGATATCGAGGACATCGCCACCTGGATCAAGCACGAACGCATGCTGATGGACGACTGGCAGCTGCGTCGCCGTCTCATGCCCGGCTACCGCAGCCTGTTCTACGGGCCGCCGGGCACCGGCAAGACGCTGACCGCCAGCCTGCTCGGCAAGGCGACGGGGCTTCCGGTCTACCGCATCGATCTCGCCCAGGTGATCTCCAAATATATCGGCGAGACCGAGAAGAACATCGCCCACCTGTTCGATCAAGCGGAAAACCAGAACTGGATCCTGTTCTTCGACGAGGCCGATTCGCTGTTCGGCAAGCGCACCGAAGCGAACAACGCCAACGATCGCGCCGCCAACCAGAACATTTCATATCTGCTGCAGCGGATCGAGAATTTCGCCGGCATCGCGCTGCTGGCCACCAATCTGCACAGCCTGATGGACGCGGCCTTCGCGCGGCGTTTCCAGTCGGTGATCCACTTCAGACCGCCGGATGCGGAGCACCGGCTCATCCTGTGGCAGGACAATTTCCGCGACAAGCCCTATCGGCTCGCCGCCGATGTCGATCTGAAGTCGGTCGCCAACGATTTCGAGGTGACCGGCGGCAATATCGTCAACGTGCTGCGTTATGCCTGCCTGAAGGCGGTAAATCGAATGCCGCAGGAAATCCGCATGGACGATATCCTGCAAGGCATCCAGCGCGAGCGCCACAAGGACGGCAAATTCACCGCGCCGGTCTGATTTGCGTCGCCGCCCATGCCGGTCAGCCGCGCAGCATATGACTCAAACCTTGCCACAGCAGCAGCAGCCCGAGCAGAAACAGCAGGATGTAGGTGATGCGGTAGAAGATCGCGGTCGGCACGCGCCGCACCAGCCAGATGCCGGTCGCGTTCGCCAGCACCGCGAGCGGCAGCAGCGCGAGCGAAGTGGCTAAATTCCGGGCCGAGAACTGCCCGAGCATGAAATAGGGCACGATCTTCATCACGTTGACGGCGGCGAAAAAGATCGTGGTGGTGCCGACGAACACCATCTTGGGCAGGCGCTGCGGCAGCGTATGCACCTGATAGGGCGGCCCGCCGCCCTGGCTGGCGAATGACGTGAAGCCGGAAACCACGCCCCAGAACAAGCCGCCCATGACGGTGCTGACATGCGCCGCATGCCCGCTGCGCAGCCAGGCATTGGCGACGAAGGCGAGCGCAATCACGCCGACCAGGATGCGGATCACGTCATCGGACACATGCGCCGCAAAAATCCAGCCGATGCCCATGCCGAGCGCCGCCCCCGGCAGCATGACCTTCAGATTCCAGGCATCCCATTCGCGCCGGTAGACATAGACCGAGATCACGTCCTGGCAGAGCAGGATCGGCAGCAGCAGCGCGGCGGCTTCCAGCGGCGGCAGATACAGCGCCAGCAGCGGGGTTGCCGCCGTGCCGACGCCGGAAAAGCCGCCTTTGGCGAGCCCGAGGAAGATCACCGCCGGAATGGCGATGGCGTAGAAGATCGGCTCGGTGATGAGAGATGCAAACATTCGGAGCGTAGAACTTTCCGGGCGATATGAATTTGGCGGCGGCTATGTGTCAGATCGCGATCCGTTCAGATTGAATCACATTGCTTCCCTAACATTTTGTTTGCGCATGATCTTTTCCGAAAACCGGTTCCCATCCCCGATCGGGGTCGAGGACATGCTTTTCGGGATCATGCGCTACCCTGTCGCGACGGACAATTTTTCAGCCTCGACGACGGCGATGGTCGCCAGCGCCGCCGCGGTATGTTTTTCAACGCCGTCGGCAAGGCTGAAGACATCGGCCGCAACGACGATCATTTTGTTTCCCGGCTTGATGACGCGGGCGCGGCAGAGCAACCGCTCGCCGGTCGCCGGCGTCAGCAGATTGAGCTTGTACTCGGCGGTCAGCACGGCCTGGCCGGGTCTGACGATGGTGGCGGCGGCCACCGTGGTGGCGTGGTCGATCAGATAGGCGGTGACGCCGCCGTGGAACATGCCGAGGTATTGCAACAGTTCCGGCCGGCGCGCGACCGACGCCGTGCAGGTGCCCGGCCCAAGTTCATCGAGCTCTGACCCGATCAGCTTGCAGAAAGCGATTTCGGCGATGCGCGCACGGATGCTCTTGGCGTTGGCCGCGAACAGCTCGGGCGGGATGGATACGATGGGATGATCCTTTGCCATGTGCGATGCAGGCACCTAATCCGCCGACATCCCGGTCTCTTTCACCAAAGCCCCCCATTTGGCGAATTCGTCGTGCATATAGACGCCGAACTGTTCCGGCGTGCCGCTGCCGGCGTCGATGCCCTGCCGCGCGAGCTGCTGCCTGATCTCGGGCATCGCCAGCACCTTGCCGATTTCGCCGTTCAGGCGATCGACGATTTCGCGCGGCGTGCCGGCGGGGACGGTGAAGCCGAACCAGGTCACCGCCTCGAACCCGGGCAGGCCGGATTCCGACACTGTTGGCACCTGTGGCAGCAGTGCCGTGCGCTCCCTACTGGTGACGCCGAGCGCGCGAAGTTTGCCGGCCGCGATATGGGGCAGCGCAGTCGAGGTGATGGCGAACAGGCTGTCGATCTGGCCGCCGAGCAGAGCGGTCGTCGCCTCCGGCCCGCCCTTGAAGGGAACGTGGACGGTGTCGATGCCGGCCCGGCGCTTGAACAGCTCGCCGGTCATCTGCGGCGACGTGCCGGTGCCGCTTGAGCCCATGGTGAATTTTCCCGGCTGCGCCTTCGCAAGTTCGATGAATTCCTTGACCGTTTTGGCCGGCACCGACGGATGCACCAGCAGGATGTTGGGTGCGGTGCCGGCAAGGATCACCGGCGAGAAATCGCGCAGGACGTCGAACTGCAGATGCTTATAGAGCGTGGCGTTGATGGCGTTGGCGACGGTGGCGAGAAAAATCGTGTAGCCGTCGTTCGGCTGCGTTGCCGCGAAGCGGGTGGCGATGTTGCTGCCGGCGCCGGGGCGGTTCTCGATCACGAGCGGCTGGCCCATGGCATCGGTCAGCTTGGCGCCGACCAGGCGCGCCAGCACGTCGACGCCGGAGCCGGCGGTCAGTCCGACGATCACGCGCACCGGCCGGGTCGGATAATCGGTTGCCGCGGTGGCGTAGGTTGGGACGATGGCGCAGAGACAGAACGCGGCGCGCAACAGGATCATTCGCATGCTTTCCTCCCCGAAATCTCTGTTATTTTGCGCATGATCTTTTCGTGGCTCATGCGCTAGTTATTCATGAACAAGCCGCCGTTCACATGGATGGTTTGTCCGGTAATGAAACGGCCGTCGCGGCTGCACAGCATCAGCACAGTGGCGACAATCTCGTTCGGCTCCGCGAAGCGTCCCATCGGGATGCGCTTCACGTCGAACTGCAACGGGGTGGTGCGCACGGTGTTGGCGGGTCCCGGCGCGACGCAATTGACATTGATGTTATGCACGGCGAGCTCGGCGGCCAGCGCGCGCGTCAGGCCGGCGAGGCCCGCCTTGGACGCGGCGGTCGGCGCGCGGTTGGCGATCGGCGCGTGGCCGAACAGCCCGCCCATGTTGACGATGCTGCCGCCGCCGGCGCGGATTATCGCCGGCAGGGCGGCCTGCGTGACGTGGAAGGCGCCGTCGAGCGTCACCGTCATTGTCTTGTTCCATTCCTCGAAGCTGAGGTCGAGGAACGACTTGGCGGCATGGATGACGGCGTTGTTGACCAGGATGTCGAGCCGCCCGAAGCGCTCGATAATGGTCGCTACCATCCGGTCGACGGCGCCACGATCGGTGACGTCGGCGATACAGGCCAGCGCCTTGCCGCCGGCGGATTCAATTGTCGCGATGGTCTCGGCCAGCTCCGGCCGTTGCGTGCGCGCATTGATCGCGACCGACGCGCCCGCCGCGGCGAAGGCCGCGCCCATGGCCCGGCCGAGATTGCGGGCGCCGCCGGTGATCAGGACAACCTTGCCCGCGAACGCTTCGCTCATATCGCTTTCTCACCCCAGAGGATCAAACGAAAGCGATCTTGCTTGCTTACGCGTGCGTTGTCATCAGGTCAGGCGTGACAAGCGGCACATTTACCGATGCGCCGCCCACCTGCGCACAGCTCATTGCACCTTCAGCCCGGCCTTATCGACGATCCGTTTGTACATCGGCACTTCGCGGGCGATGCGCGCTTTGAATTCCGCCGGCCCTTCGGCGATGACGGGTGCGCCCGACTTCCGGTAACGCTCGACCACATCCGGCAGCTTCAGGATCGCCGCCAGCTCTTTCGCCAGACGATCGACGATCGGCTGCGGCGTACCGGCCGGCACCCAAACGCCATAGCTGGTGTCGGTCTCGGCATCCTTGATGCCGAGCTCGTTGAGGGTCGGAACGTTCGGCATTTCCGGCCAGCGGGTTTTCCCGGTTTGCGCCAGCGGACGCAGCAAGCCGGATTCGATCTGGCCCGCCAGCGAGCCATAGTTCGCCGTCATCATGGCGGCATCGCCGGACAGCACCGCCGTTACCGCGGCCGGCACGGCCTTGTAGGGAATATGCTGCATATCGAGGTCGGCCCGCATTTTCAGGATCTCGCCGGCGAGATAGGGCGTGGTGCCGACGCCGGGGCTGGTCCAGTTTGTTTTGCCGGGATTTGCTTTTACCGCCGCGGTGAAGTCGGCCAGCGTCTTGAACTTGGAGTCGGCTTTCACCGTGTAGACATTGGGCGAGCCGCCAAGATTCATGACCGGGACAAAGTCCTTGATCGGATCGTAGTTGGCGTTGACGTAAAGCGACGGATTGACCACGAACGCGCTGGAGCACACCAGCAACGTATAGCCATCCGGCGCCGCACGGGCGACCGCTTGGATGCCGAGATTGCCGCCCGCGCCCGCGCGATTTTCGACCACCACCGGCTTGCCGAGCGCCTTGGCCAGCGGTTCGCTGACCAGGCGCGCCGCAATATCGGTGCCGCCGCCGGCGCCGAAGCAGACGATCATGGTGACTTGCCGCTCGGGGTATTCCGCGCGCGCCATCATCGGGGCGAGCAGGGCCAGGGCCGCCGCCAGCATTGCCATTCCAATGTTACGCAAGCCGATCATCTTCGTTTCCTCCACTATTCGGATTTTTGCCGTTCGCTCATCAGGCCGACAGTTGCGGGCCGGAGCGGAAATTGTAGATTTTCGACCAGTCGTCGCGCGCGCCGCGCGTCGGCGCCTCGTAGAGCAGGCGCCGGCTCTGCACCATGCCGATGTCGCGCTTGAGCTCGGCCATGGCCTCGGTGGTCTTGAGCAGCACCGCGTTGCAGTCGAGCACCAGACAGCCGTCGACTTCGGTGATCTTCTCGCGCCGGATGATGGCGTTGACCGTGGCGCAGGCGGCCAGCACCACCTCGGCGCCCTGCGCGGCCAGCCGCTTGGTCTCCTTGATGAAGCGTTCGGTCATCTGACCGGGATCGACAAAGGCCTTCTGTACCTCGGTGAAATCGATGCCGAGATCGCCGAACGGAATGTGGCGAGAGCTGAGTCCATATTCGAACGCCTTGCGATCGTAATATTGCGATTGCTTGGCGTGGAAGGCGATGCCGGAGAATTTCTGCCCATACATGCAGGCGACCATCATCGAGGTCTCGCCCAGCCCGAACACCGGAATTTTCACCACCTCGCGCGCTTCGGTCATGGCCGGATCGAGGAAGCAACCGATCGCCACGGCATCGTAGCCGCGCTCGCCGGCCTGCATGATCTTGTTGAGCACGCCGCCGGGGGCGAACGAATTCATCGCCACGACCGCGTTGTAGTGCAGATCCATCGAGCCGTTGTCGACGCCGTTGATATCGATCTCGGTGTCGGCGCGCTTGAGGCTGTTGAGCTGATCGGTCAGCGAGTTGCGATAATCGTTCAGGCGATGAATGGGGGTGCTGCTCTGCCACCAGATTTTCATGGGCTCGCTTCCTTGCGCGCGCGACGGCGATTACGGTTTGATGCGCCGCGCGCGGTTCGCCGCCGCAGCCACGCCGGCGATATTGCAATAAACTAACTAGTTAGTCTATAGCTGTGTGAGCGGGCGCGCCGTAGCGCGGCTCGGGCGCGGCGGGGATGGAGAGAAAACCCTGATTCCGCAGCGGTTTTGACGACGGCAGCGGAAACGGCGCGACCGGCGATCAAGCGCGCCACGCACAGAGAAGGAATGCGGCCATGCGAGGGCTCTACTGGGAAGAGTGGGAAATCGGGCAGGAATTCGTCAGCCCGGCGCGCACCATCACGGAAGCCGACATCGTGATGTTTGCGGGACTGTCCGGCGACTACAACCCGCTGCACATCAACGAGGAATACTGCAAGACCACGCAGTTCGGCACGCGCATCGCGCATGGGCCGCTGATCTATGCCATCGCCGCCGGTCTGGTATTTCAGCTGCATCTCTACGACGACACACTGATCGCCTTCCTCGGCTTCGACTCGCTCAAGTTCACCAAGCCGACCAAGATCGGCGACACCGTGCATGTGAAGCTGAAGGTGCTGGAGAAGCGCGAGACCTCCAATCCCGACCGCGGCGTGATGAAGCGCCAGTTGCAGGTTTTGAATCAGCGCGGCGAGGTGGTGCAGGATGCCGTGCAGGCGTTTCTGCTCAAGCGCAAGGCGAAGTAGCGCTTGCTCCGTCACCCTGAGGTGGCCGCCGAAGGCGGCCCTCGAAGGGCGACGGCCAATACGTCGCAGACATTGGCCGATCATCCTTCGAGGCTCGCTTCGCTCGCACCTCAGGATGACGGGTTAATTGTCCGGATTCCGTTTCACAAACCGCAGCACCATCTCGGCGATATGATCCTCGCGCTGCTGCAGGCGTTTGGGCTGCATCACGTCGGTGTGGAAGATCGCATTCAGCGTGTGTTGGTGCGCGACGTAATAGGCCGACAGGCTTGAGATCGAGATATAGAGATCGATGGGATCGATATTGGCACGGAACACGCCAAGCGCGGCGCCGCGCTTGAGCAGGTCGGTGAGCGCATCGACCAGCTGCCCATACATCTCGCCGATCAGCTTGGAGCGCTTGACGTGCTTGCCGCCGTGGAAGTTCTCGCTCGCCAGCAGTTTGCCGTAGTCCTGATGCTCGACCCAGATCGACATCAACAGGTGCACGAGCTGGCGCACGCCGTCCTCTGGGTCCATCTGACGCGATACGAAATCCTTCTGCCGCTCGCGGATCGACTGATAGGCGGCCTCCAGCGCGGCGGTAAACAGGCGGTCCTTGTTGCCGACGTATTGATAGAGCAGCGTCTTGTTGACGCCGGAGCGGCGCGCCACCTCGTCGACGCGCGCGCCGTCCAGGCCCTTGGAGGCGAATTCGGCGATCGCCGCCTTGATGATCTTTTCTTTGGCGAGCGCAGCGCTGCGTTTCGGTCGCTTGCTGGCGGTTGGCTTGCTCGCTCGTGCCACGATAGGAACCCCCAAGCTGCCTGATTGCAAAAAAACTAACTAGTTAGTATACATGAGGCGCCAGCGGCGCGAAAGAGGCTGCGCCATGGCGTCCGTGCGCCGTAGTTGCCCGTCAGACCGCAGATACTGGCGGATTTGACGTGCCTTTTCGGGAGGTTAGAGCCATGAAGCCGGTCCGTGTAGCCCTGTTCGTCCCGGGCATCAACAGCAAGGTGATGAGCAAGGCGCTGGCGGCGGCGGTCGACGCCGTTATCCTCGATCTCGAGGACTCGGTGCCGATTGCCTCGAAAGCCGATGCGCGCAAGCTGGTGGCCGGCGCGATCGACGGCTCGCTTGCCCATCCCGGTCCGATGAATTGGGTGCGCGTCAATGGCGCCTCGACCGGCTATCTCGCCGACGATCTCGCCGCGGTGGTGCGGCCGGGTCTGGCGGCGGTGATGCTGCCGAAGGCCGAAAGCGTCGAGGACGTGCAGCAGACCGCGGCCGCCATCGAGCGCCACGAAAAGACGCACGGCATGAACCCGGGCACGGTCGAGATCATCTTGCAGATCGAGAGCGCCCTCGGCATCTATCGTGCCTTCGACCTGATCAAAGCTTCACCGCGCGTCGCGGCCACTTGCTTGGGCGGCGCGCGTGACGGCGATCTGCAGACCGATCTCGGCTGCTCCTGGTCGATCGAAGGCACCGAGTTGATGTATGCGCGCTCCAAGCTGCTGCTCGATACCCGCGCGGCCAGCAGTTACGTGCTGCCGCTCGACGGCGTATTCAGCGATCTCAACGACGAAGCCGGCTTAATCTCCGACACGCGGCTATCGGCGCGGCTCGGCTATGTCGGCCGCACCACCATCCACCCCAAGCAGACCGCGCCGGTGCGCCAGGCTTATGCGGTGCCGGAGGCGGACGCCGCCTATTACCGCAAGGTGGTCAGCGAATTCGAGGCCAAGGAAAAGCAGGGCGTCGCCGCCATCACGGTCGACGGCAAGCTGGTCGACTACGCCATGTTTCAACGCGCCAAGCGGGTGCTCGCTCTAGCCGATCTCGATCAGAGGTAAGTGTCCATGGATTTCAATTTCACGCCGGATCAAGAAACGCTGCGCGATCACGTCAAGCAGTTGCTCGACGAAGTCTGCCCGCCGGACTACGCCGAAAAGTGCGACAACGAAGGCAAGCCGCCGCGCGAGGCCTATGACGCGCTCGCCAAGCACGGCTGGTTCGGGCTGAGCCTGCCGACCGAATATGGCGGCATGGGCGGCTCGGCCATCGACCTCGCCATTTTGCTGGAAGAGGCGGGAAAATATTTCGAAGAGCTCGGCATCTGGCTGTTCCGCACGCTCACCTACGGCGGCTACGCGGTGATCCAGCACGGCAGCAAGCAGCAGAAGGAAACCCTGCTGCCCAAGGTGCTGCGCGGCGAAGCCTCGTTCTGCCTCGGTCTGACCGAGCCGAACTCCGGCTCGGATGCCGCATCGCTCACCACGCGCGCCATCGCCACCGAGGGCGGCTACCTGATCAACGGCCAGAAGGTGTTCACCTCCGGCATGGACATCAGCGACTACTGCCTGCTGGTGACGCGCACCTCGTCCACCGGCAAGAAGCAGCAGGGCATCACCAATTTCCTGGTCGACACGAAATTGCCGGGCATCGAGGTCACCAAGATCAGGACGCTTGGCCAGCGCGCCATCGGCACCACGCAGGTGTTTTACAACGACGTGAAGGTGCCGGCCTCGATGGTGCTGGGCAAGGTCGACAATGGCTGGGAAGCGGTCGATGCCTATCTCTGGTACGAGCGGCTGTGCCTGTCCGCCGCGCGCACCGGCGCGGCCACCGCCGCCTTCGACTACGCGCTGGAATACGCCAAGACCCGCAAGCAGTTCGGCCAGACCATCGGCAAATTCCAGGCGATCTCGCACAAGCTCGCCGACATGAAGGTGATGCTCGATGTCTCGCGCATGCTGGTCTACCGCTTCGCTTGGCTGATGTCGGAAGGCAAGGCGTCGCGCGCCGACGCCGCCGTGCTCAAGCTCTACACCGCGGAAACCTACAAGAGCGTGTCCGATCTCGGCATGCAGATTCTCGGCGGCTACGGCTACTGCATGGAATATCCGATGCAGCGCTTCTTCCGCGACTCGCGCGTGGCGACGATCGGCGGCGGCACCTCGGAGATCCAGCGCAACATCATCGCGCACGGCCTGGGCCTTTAAATGTCGTATCCGCCACCTCGGAGATCCAGCGCAACATCATCGCGCACGGCCTGGGCCTTTAAATGTCGTATCCGCTCGCACGCGTCCGCATCCTCGAACTCGGCCAGATCATTGCCGGCACCTATGGCAGCCAGGTGCTGTCGGACCTTGGCGCCGAGGTGATCAAGGTGGAGACGCCGGACGGCGACCTCGGCCGCAATCCTTCGGTGGCGCCCTACAAGGGCCTGAGCGGGCTGTTCCTCACGCTCAACCGCAACAAGCAGAGTATCGTCATCAATCTGAAGAGCGAGGAAGGCCGCCAGGTTTTTTACGATCTGGTGAAGGTCAGCGATGTGGTGGTCGACAATTTCCGCCCCGGCGTGCTGGAGCGCCTGCAGATCAATTACGAAACGCTCTCCAAGATCAATCCGCGCATCATTCAGTGCTCGGTCACCGGCTTCGGCGAGGAAGGCATCTACAAGAACTATCCGGCGCTCGACATCAACATCCAGGCGATCAGCGGCCACATGGCGATCACCGGCGAGCCCGGCCGGCCGCCGGTGCGGGTCGGCATTCCGCTCGCCGACATGAGCGGCGGTATCTATTCGTGCAAGGGGATTCTCGCCGCGCTGTTCGACCGCGAGCGTAGCGGCAAGGGCCGCCGCATCGAGCTGTCGATGTTCGACTGCATGCTCACTCTCTTGGGCTACATGGGCACCATGTGGCTGACCAATGGCGAGCTGCCGAAGCCGCCCGGCTCGGCGCATGACTACACCGTGCCGTGGCAGGCTTTCGCGGTGAAGGATGGCTACATCGTGGTAGCGACGCGGCAGGAGAATTTCTGGCGCAAGCTGTGCGACGTGTTGGAGCGCCCGGCCCTCGCCACCGATCCGCGCTTTGCCACCAATGCCGACCGCGTGAAAAACCGCAGTTTGTTGCTGCCCGATCTGGAAGCGATCTTCTTGACGCGCACCGCCGCTGACTGGCTCACCCGCCTGCGCGCGGCGGAAGTTCCGGCAACGCCGGTCAACAATCTCGACCGCGCCTTCGCCGAGCCGCCGGTGGCCGAGCGCGAGATGATCGTCGAATACGACCACCCGCAAGTCGGCAAGGTCCGCCTGCCGGGCAACCCGATCAAGATGTCGGATATGGGTAACACGCCCTCCACGCCGGCGCCGCAACTCGGCCAGCACACCGACGCGGTGCTCGATCGCCTGCTTGGCATTTCAGGGGCGAAGCTCGCTGACTTGCGTAAATCCGGCGCGATTGCTTGATCCGTCACCCTGAGGTGCGCGCGCAGCGCGCCTCGAAGGGCGACGGTCCGGGCCGTTCATCCTTCGAGGGCCGCTCCGCGGCCACCTCAGGATGACGGGTTAGAGCTTCTTCCCCGAAAACGCCGCGACCAATTTGTTCGGCAGCGGATGCGCCTTGGCGCGGCCCTGCTGCGGATCGACCGCCGTGCACACCCGCGTCTCGGTGCAGTCGACGACCGGCGCGCCGTTATTCGAAATGTGGTGCTGGACGTCGAAGGCACAGCGATGCAGCGCGGTGACGCTGGTCTCGATCAGCAGTTCGTCGCCCCAGCGCGCCGGACCCAGGAATTTGCAGCGGTAGTCGACCACCGGAATTCCGTCGATGCTGAATTCCTGAATCAGCCCCTTCAGGCTCAAGCCGCCGCTCGCCAGCAGCGCATGCACCGACAGATCGAACCAGATGAAATAATTCGGGTTGTAGACGATGCCGGAGGGATCGCACTCGCCAAATTCAACGGTAATCGTGCGCTTGTTCGTCAGCATTGCGGGCCTTTCCAATTTGCGGCGTATATAACATTCGTTTCAAATACAAGCGCGAATATAAGGACGATTCACCTTCCACAATTCGTCGAGCAGTTTGACGGCGGCGGTCGCGGAATTCACCACCGGATCGATCAGCAGTGCCTGCAGCGCGATCTCCTTGGAGCCGTGCACGGCAGCCTCGACCGCGAGCTGCTGCACGTTGACTTGCGTGGTGAGGAGTTTGGCGATCGCGTCGGGCAGGGGGCCGAGCGAGATCGGATGAATGCCGGCTTCATCCGCCATCACCGGCACCTCCACCGCCGCCTCCGCCGGCAAATTCGGGATGACGCTGCGGTTGAACACGATGCCGGATTCCAGCATGCGCTTCTTGTTGTGCAGGATGGCGCCGATCGCGGCGGCTCCGCGCTCGCCCGACGGCGTCAGCCAATCCGGCGGCAAAGGTGAGCCGGCGAGCACGCGATCGAGCGTCGCGCTGAATTCCGCGCGCCCGCGTTCGTCGGCGGCGAAATCGTAGCCGTGCTCGCCGCCTTCCCAGCCATAGGCCAGGTATTCGCCGAGATGATCGTCGCTGCAGGTCATCCAGTAGCCGAAGGCCCGGAACAGCCGCCGGGTGAGTGGCATGTACGATGCATCGAAAGCTTTCTCCTTGGCGCGAAGCCGCGGATAGAGGTCCTCGCCGGTCGCACGGTCGCGAATTTGCAGCAGGCACTGCGAGTGATTGAGGCCGGCGCCCCAGACCTCGACCTGCTCGTATGGCAGACCCATGATATCGGCGACGGCGCCTTGCCCCATGAAAATGCCGTGGCACAGGCCGAGCGCGCGGATCTGGCTGTATTTGCCGAGCGCGTGGATGATGCGGTTCTCGGGGTTGGAGAAATTGACGAACAGCGCCTGCGGGCAAAGCTCCTGCATCTCGCGCACGAAGTCGAACACCAGCGGCAAGGTGCGCAGCGTGAACATCAGCCCGCCGGGGCCGCCGTTCTCGCCGAGCGTGTGGCGGATGCCGTATTTGCGCGGCACCTCCCAATCGAGTTTCCATAGCCGGTTGCGGTCGATCGCCGCCGCGTTGACGACGAAACCGGCGCCGTCAAAGGCGGCGCGACGGTCGGTGGTCTGCTCGACGATCAATCCGGCGGCCGATTTGGCGTTGAGCAGGCGCGCGAGTTCGGTCATTTTCGCCAGCGTCTGCGCATTGCGGCCGACCAGCGTCAGCGTGCTGCCGCGCAGCTCGTCGTTGCTGAAGATGTCGCGCAGCATGCTCAGCCCGAACGACATGCTGGTGGCGCCGATGAAGACGATCTTGCTCGTGTTGCTCATGACGTGGCGCCCGCCGCGGCATGGAGACTTTCAGCCTCGGCATTGACCGCGGCCATCGTACGCGTAATTTCCTCGTATACGTCGTCTTTGATAGTGACCGTGCCGAAATTGGAGTTCTCGCCGTCGAAGCGGCCCTCGGCCGGCTGGTCGGCATGTTCGAACCAATGGTAGCCGACGAGCGTGCGCCTTTGCAGCGCCGTGGTGACGTAATGGCGGAAGGCGGCCGCGCGCTGTCCTTGCGTCGTCACCACCGGTCCGGCGCCGTTGCTATTGGGCAGCCCTGAATCGGCGCCGCGAAAAGAAAACTCCCCGATCAGGCAGGGTTTGCCGGTGGCGGCATAGGCGTCGAGCGCGCCATTGGCGTCGGGTCCGTAGCAATTGAACGAGATCACTTCGAGATGGCGTCCGGCGGCCGCGATCACGGCCGCTGGCGGTGGCAGCGCGAAGCGGCAGCCGAGCACGAGATGACTGGGATCGGCGGCCTTGATGGCGGCGACCGTCAGCGCGAAATACCGATCCGCCACCTGCCCGGCAAAGGCTTCGCTGTCTGCCGCCGAAGGCGTTGCATCGGCGCTGTTGCGGCGTGCGCGCAGCCACTCGGCCGCGGCGATGCGGCCCGGAGTCTTCGCCGACAGCTTGAGAAACAACGGCAGCAGTTGCTCCGGCCCGCGCCAATCCGGTCCCCAGCGCAATTCATTGTCGATGAACCAGCCGATGATTCTCTGCTCGCCGCTTCGCTTCGCGCAAAGTTCCTGTGCCCGGCGGCGGATATGAATGACGAACTCCGGATCGAATACGTCGGGAAAATCCTGAGGCGGATCGTCTGGATGACTGTCGTTCCTCTGCCAGGCGAACGACATGCCGAGATCGAGATTCGGCGTCACCGCCAGCGGCGCCGCATTGGCGACCACTTCATCGGACCAGGAGCCGAGTGTGTTGAACCCCCAGCTGGCGAGCCGGCGCGCCGCCGCCGTCCGCCACGCGCTCTCGCTGCCATATTTTCTGCCGCACGCCTCCGCGTAGGGAATGCGTTTGCTGTTCTGAATGGCGTCTTGATCGAAGCGCACCGTGTTGATGCCCTTCGACAGGTAGCGGCCGCCGATGGGGTCGATCAGCCAGAACACGCCGTCGCTTTGGCCAACGCGAAAAAATCCAGCCGGCCGGAAACGGCCGTCGGCAATGCCACCCCATCGGGTTTTTGCCACTTGAACCGGCATCGGTGGACCGAATTGAGCTTACCCTTGGCACCCCATCATCGCCGCCCGCCGTGCGCAATTTATTGATTTGTCTCAATAAACCGCCGCATGCTTGGATTATTTTATGCGCGAGTGGATGCGAGCGCGCGAGGTGATTCGTGCTTCCAGCCGACGGCAATCCCGCAACGCTGCCAGCGCTTCCCCCGCTTACCGGGTTGCGGCGCGATTTCATCTGGGGCGTGTCGACCTCGAGTTTCCAGATCGAGGGTGCCACGCGCAAGGACGGCCGCGGGCCAAGCGTCTGGGACACGCGCGGGCAACAGGGCCTGATCGCCAATCGCGACACCGGCGACGTCGCCTGCGACCATTACCATCGCTACAAGGAAGACGTCGCCTTGATGCAGCGGCTCGGCATCCAGGCCTACCGGTTTTCCGTGGCCTGGCCACGCGTGCTGCCGCAAGGGCGCGGGACGCCGAACGAGCCGGGTCTGGCATTCTACGACCGGCTGATCGACGCGCTGCTCGCCGCCGGCATCGAGCCGTGGCTTTGTCTCTATCACTGGGACATGCCGCAGGCGATCGACGACCTCGGCGGCTGGACCGCGCGCGACAGCGTCGCCTGGTTCGCCGACTACGCCGCTCTGGTGGCCGGCCGCTATGGCGACCGGGTGAAGCGTTTCGCCACCTTCAACGAGCCGTCGATCTTCACACTGTTCGGCTTCGGTTTCGGCGGCGGCCAGGACGCGGTCGCCGCCGATCGCATGCACCGCGCCATCCATCACGTGAACCTCGCGCACGGTACGGCCGTCGACGCGCTGCGCGCGCGCGTGCCGGCGAGCTCGATCGGCTGCGTGCACAATTTTCAGCCGTGCCGGCCGTCGACGCCCGCCGATACGCCGGCCGCCGCGCTGAGCGACGCCTATTGGAACCGGGCCTATCCCGATCCGCAAAGCCGCGGCTTCTATCCGCCGCTGCTGCGCGAGAAAATCGAGCCGCATATGCAGCCGGGCGACATGGCGCGCATCGTGCGTCCGCTCGACTGGTTCGGCCTCAATCATTATGGGCCCACCTACTTCAAGGCCGATCCAAACTCGCGCTTCGGTTTCGATTTCGGCGCGGCGCCGGCCGATATGGGCCAGACGCCGATCGGCTGGACCATGGACCCGCAGGCGTTCCACGAAACATTGCTGACGGTCGACCGCGATTATGGCTTGCCGATCTATGTGACCGAAAACGGCATGGGCGAGAAAGAGCAGCTCGATGCCAACGGCGCCGTTATCGACAATAAGCGCATCGCTTTTCTGCGTGCCTATATCGCGGCGATGAACGACGCAGCCAGCGCCGGCGCCGATGTTCGCGGCTATTTCGTCTGGTCGCTGCTCGATAATTTCGAATGGGAAGCCGGCTACAGCGTGCGGTTCGGACTAACTTACGTCGACTATCCAACCCAGCGGCGCATTCCAAAGACGTCGTTTCACTGGTATGCCGATCTGATCAAGACCGCGCGGCAGCAATGATGCATCAGACCGACAGCGAGCAAGCCACGGGTGTCGTCCTGGCGGACGTCGGCGGCACTAATGTGCGTTTTGCTGTGCTGATGGGCGATGTGCTGGGCCTGATCGAGCATTTGGCGGTGCGCGATTACAAGCACTTCGGCGATGCGCTGGACGCGTTCCTGCGCCGCCAAACGCAACGCGCGGCGATCCGCGGCGCGGTTTTCGCCGTCGCCGGGGTGGTGAAGGGCGAGCGCTGCGAACTCACGAATAGCGCGTGGATTGTCGATGCGGCCGAGCTGCGCGGCCGCTTTGGATTGACCGCCATCGATATTGTCAACGATTTTGCGGCGATCGCCTGGTCGTTGCCGCGGCTTGCCGGCAACGACCTCCGCCTCGTCGGTGGCGGAGCGCCGTTACGGGATGCGCCCATGGTCGTGCTCGGTCCCGGCACCGGTTTGGGCGTGGCGGCCTACGTGCCGCGCGCGGATGGCGCCTTCGTGCTGCACAGCGAAGGCGGCCACTCGACGGCGCCGAGCGGCTCGCCGCGCGAGGACGCCATCGTCGACAATCTGCGCCGGCGGTTCGGGCACGTCTCGGCCGAGCGCGTGTTGTCCGGGTATGGCCTGGAAAACCTCTATCGCGCCATTGCCGAAATTGACTCGGTTTCCGTGCCGGAACGCAACGCGGCCGAGATCACGCAGGCCGCCATGACTGGGCGCTGCCCCACCAGCCGCGCCGCGCTCGATACGTTCTGCGCCATGCTCGGCGACGTCGCCGGGAATTTCGCGCTCGGCTTCGGCGCGCAGGGCGGGGTATTCATCGCCGGCGGAATTATACCGCGCGTCAGCGATGAACTGCCGCGCTCGCAATTCCGCGCGCGCTTCGAGGCGAAGGGGCGGTTGAGCGGTTATCTCAAGCCAATCCCGGTCTATCTGATCCTGCAAGACGATCCGGCGTTCATCGGGCTGCGCTCGCTTGCCGCGCGATTGGCACGGAAAGTCTAAGGATGGACGCCATGGCCGAGATCGTCACGCTGACGCCGAACCCCGCCATCGATCTGTCGACGTCGATCGACCGCGTGGTGCCGATGCGCAAGCTGCGTTGCACGGCGCAGCGGCGCGACCCCGGCGGCGGCGGCGTGAATGTCGCCCGCGTCGTCAAGAGATTTGGCGGCGATGTCGAGGCCATTTTCCCGGCCGGCGGCTTCACCGGACAATTGCTTCGCCAACTGGTCGCCAACGAGAACATCCCGACCCGCGCCATCGAAGTCCAAGCGGAAACTCGCGAGGATTTCTCGGTGACCGAACGCAGCACGACGCATCAGTATCGTTTCGTGCTGCCCGGAATGCCGTTGCGCGAAAGCGAATGGCGCGGCTGTCTCGATGCGCTGGCCGCCACGCAGCCGCGACCGAAATTCATCGTCGGCAGCGGCAGCCTACCGCCGGGAGCTCCGGACGACTTCTATGCGCAGGCGGCCGGTATTGCGCGCAAGCTGGGGGCCAAGTTTATTCTCGATACCTCCGGTGCGCCGCTCGCTGCGGCGTTGCAGCACGGCGTCACTCTGATCAAGCCGAATCTGCGCGAAATGCGCGATCTTGTCGGGGTGGAGCTCGTCAATCAGGACGATTGGATCGTCGCGGCGCGCGAATACATTCATGCCGGCAAGGTCGAGGTCGTCGCGCTGTCGCTCGGCCATCTCGGCGCACTGCTGGTCACGCGCGATCGGGCCTTGCGCTCGCCGGCGCTGCCGATCAAGCCGGTGAGTGCGATCGGCGCTGGCGACAGCTTTCTCGGCGCCCTGGTCTTCAGTCTGGCCAGAGGCGATAGCCTGGCCGATGCTTTTAGGCTGGGCGTCGCCGCCGGCTCGGCGGCGCTGACCCACGCGGGGACCGAGCTCTGCCAGCCGGCCGATGTCTACCGGCTGCTCGCTCAGGTGACGATCGAATCGGTTTGATTCGTACGCGCCGAATTATCGATTGAGCCAGCGCCGCGCGAAGCCGAGGATGCCCTGCGGCAAGAAGATCACCATGGCGATGAATATAATGCCGACCGGGATCAGGTACTGCTCGGTGAAGAAGCGCGAGAACATCTCGCGCAGCAGCAGGAAGAAGCCGGCGCCGACGATCGGCCCGACCAGCGTGCCGATGCCGCCCATGACGTTGAAGATCACGGTCTCGCCCGAGACCAGGAAATAGACGAAATCGGGCGCGGCGAAGCGGTTCTGGATCGCATAGAGCACACCGGCCAGCCCCGCGAACAATCCCGACAGCATCACCGCCGCGATCTTGTAGCACTCGACCGCATAGCCGATCGCGCGGGTGCGTGCTTCGTTCTCGCGGATCGATTGCAGCACCATGCCGAACGGCGACTGGGTGATGCGTCGCAGCACCAGATAGGATGCCGTCACCACCGCGAGCACGAACCAGTGCAG
>JACQDO010000079.1 GCA_016201085.1 Hyphomicrobiales bacterium
ACCCACCCATTACGTCGTGGTTTCGCTGTTGCTCGCCAACGCCGCCACGGTGTTGCTGCTGCTGAGCATAATCGTGCGCGAGGGCTGGCAAGTGGTGCAGGCCCGCCGCAGCGGGCGGGCGGCGGCGCGGCTGCATGTGCGCATCGTCGGACTGTGCTCCATTATCGCCGCGGCGCCGGCCATCCTGGTCGCCATCGTCGCCAGCGTGACGCTCGATCGCGGCCTCGACCGGCTGTTTTCCACGCGCACGCGCGCGGCCATCGAGAATTCGCTGATCGTGGCGGAAGCTTACTTACGCGATCACGCGCAGATCGTGCGCTCCGATATCATGGTGATGGCCTTCGACATCGCGCGCACCAAGCCGTTGTTCGACCAGGAGCCCGAGAAACTGACGCAGTTTCTCACTTTTCAGACGGCGGTGCGCGGCCTGGCCGCTGCCATCGTGATCGACAAGGATCTCAACGAAATCGCGCGTGCCGACGTCAAGATCGACATGACCTTCGCCATGCCGCCGCGCGATGCATTGCCGCGGATCACCGAGGAAAACCCGCAAATCGTGCTGCTGCCGGACACCAATTACGTGGCGGCCATCGTCAAATTGCAGCAATACGACGACAGGTATCTTTACGTCACGCGGCTGCTCGATCCGCGCGTCGTTCCGCAATTGCAGGCGACGCGCGCCAGCGTGACCGAATATGCCACGCTCGAGTCGCGCCGCATCGGCGTGCAGGTGGCGTTCGGGCTGATGTACACCGTGATTGCGCTGATCGTCCTGCTGTCGGCGGTCTGGATCGGCTTGAACTTCGCCAACCGCCTGGTGGCGCCGATCCGCCGCCTGATCGGCGCGGCCAATGCGGTATCGACCGGCAATCTGTACGTGCGCGTGCCGGTGCGGCCGTCGGAAGGCGATCTCGGCCATCTCGGCGAGACCTTCAACCGCATGACGCAGGAACTGCGCACGCAGCGCGACGACATCGTGCGCGCGCGCGATCTCATCGACAGCCGGCGCCGTTTCACCGAAGCCGTGCTCGCCGGCGCCAGCGCCGGCGTCATCGGCGTCGATGTCAATGGCTGCGTCAATATCCTCAACCGCTCGGCCGAAAAGCTGATCGGCCGCACCGAGGCCGAGGCGCTCGGCCGTCCCTTGACGGAAGTATTTCCCGAACTCGCCGATATCATGGCGGCGGCGCGAGCGGGCGCGCGCACCCAGGATCAGGTCACCATCAGCCGCAATGGCCGCGAGCGTAACCTGTCGGTGCGGGTGACCAGCGAACAATCCGGCGAATCCGACCACGGCTATGTCGTGACGCTCGACGACATCACCGAACTGGTGACGGCCCAGCGCACCTCCGCCTGGGCCGACGTCGCGCGCCGCATCGCGCACGAGATCAAGAATCCGCTCACGCCCATCCAATTGTCGGCCGAGCGGCTGCGGCGCAAATACGGCAAGCAGATCGGCAGCGACGACGGCGTATTCGCGCAATGCACCGACACCATCGTTCGCCAGGTCGACGACATCCGGCGCATGGTCGACGAGTTCTCGCGCTTCGCGCGCATGCCGAAGCCGGTGATCGCCGCCGATGACGTTGCCGATACCGTGCGCCAGTCGGTGTTCCTGATGCGCGTCGGCCATGCGGATATCGATATCGACGCCGAGATCGCCGAAGACCCGATGCCGGCCCGCTTCGACCGCCGGCTGCTGTCGCAGGCGCTCACCAACATCATCAAGAACGCCACCGAAGCCATATCCGCGGTACCGCCGGCCGAGCTCGGCAAGGGCTCGATCCGCGTCCATGCCGCGCGCGACGGCGAGGATGTCGTGATCGACGTGGTCGACAACGGCATCGGATTGCCGAAGGAAAACCGCAACCGGCTGCTCGAGCCCTATGTCACGACGCGCGAAAAAGGCACCGGGCTGGGCTTGGCCATTGTCGGCCGCATCATCGAGGACCATGGCGGCAGCATCGAGCTGCGCGACGCCGCCGACAAGATTGCCGGCCAGCGCGGCGCCTGGGTGCGCGTGCGCTTTGCCGCCGCCGGCAAAGTAGAAACACCCGAACTCGAAAAACAGAAAACAATCAACGAGTAGCAGTATGCCCGGTGAAATTCTGATCGTCGACGATGAGGCCGATATCCGCGATCTGGTGGCGGGTATCCTGCAGGATGAGGGCTACAACGCGCGCACCGCGCGCAACAGCGACGAGGCGCTGGGCGCCATCGTCACGCGCCGGCCCCATCTGGTTTTCCTCGATATCTGGCTGCAAGGCAGCAAGCTCGACGGCTTGCAATTGCTCGACGTCGTCCAGCACGAGCATCCCGATCTGCCGGTGGTGATGATTTCCGGCCATGGCAATATCGAGACCGCGGTCGCCGCCATCAAGCACGGCGCCTACGATTTCATCGAGAAGCCGTTCAAGGCCGACCGGCTGGTGCTGGTGGCCGAGCGCGCGATTGAGACCTGGCGGCTCAAGCGCGAGGTCAAGCAGCTCAAACAGCTCGCGCCGCTGCCGTCGACGCTGATCGGGCGCTCCACGGTGATGGCGCAATTGCGCCAAGCCATCGAACGGGTGGCGCCGACCAACAGCCGCGTGCTCGTCGTCGGCCCCTCGGGCGCC
>JACQDO010000080.1 GCA_016201085.1 Hyphomicrobiales bacterium
TTGGTATAGTTCACCACCACCGGCTTCTGTTTGTCGCTGGCCGGAAGCTTGTCGGCAATGAGCAGCGCCGCTGCCGGCAAACGCACGCCTTCGGCCGCGGGGCCGGCCAGTTCGATGAACTGCTTGGAGGCCACGCCGTGGCTCTGGTAGAGCGGCAGCGTGATCGCAAGCTGTTTGTAATTGCGCGTGACGATCGCCGGACCCTGGCCGAAGCCGGGATTGACCACCGCCTGCACGCCCGCCTTGTTCTTGATGTTGGTGAGCTGCGGGGTCATGTCGCTGTCGCGCGGCCCGTAGCTTTCCTCGATCGCGATGGTGATGCCGGCCTTCGGCGCCACCGCGACGCACTGGTCGCGCATCGACTTGCCGAAGGCGTCGGTGCCCGAGATCATCGCGATCGTGGTCAGCTTGCGGGTCTTGAGATTCTCGAAGATCTTCTCGCACGCCATCTTGTCGGTGTGCGGCGTCTTGAACACCCACGAGCGGACCGGCTCGACGATCTGAATGGCGCCGGCCAGCGAGATGAACGGGATCTTGGCTTCCTCGAACGCCGGGATCATCGCCATGGTCGAACCGGTGGTGCTGCCACCGACCATGGCAAAGATCTTGTCTTCTTCGATCAGGCGGGTGGCGAAGGTGCGCGCATTGTCGGCATTGCCGCCGTCATCGTAGACGACGAGCTGCAGCTTCTGGCCGTTCACGCCGCCTTTGGCGTTGATTTCATCGATATAGATTTCCAGCGTCCGTTTTTCTGGATCGCCGAGAAACGAGGCCGGACCCGTCACCGACAGGACGGAGCCGATCTTGATTTGCGCGGAAGCCTGATGTCCGGCAGTGAGCACGACAGCAAGGCCGATAGCGGCAGGCACGATAAAGCGTTGTAATGTCCTCATGGGACCCCCCGGGGCTACGATATTGATTTTGACTATAATACATATCAGGAGCCCCAAGACCCAAACTTGATAAATCTCAAGGCGGGCCAAACGTGTCCCAAGGAATAATATCTATGTGTGGCTGGAAGATACCGTTCACGGGAGCCGGGCGATGACGAGTTCGGGGACCGTGCGGCTTGCGGCCATCGGCTTCCAGTCCGGCTTCAAAATCGACGACTTCCTGCGCCGCGTGGCCGACCGGCTGCGCGCCGACCGCGTCATTTTGGGCGGCACATTGCAGGAAAATACCGGCGGCGGCGCCGACATGTGCGCGGCCATGACCCTGATCGACATCGCCTCGCAGCGCCGTTTCACGATTTCACAGGACCTCGGACCGGAGTCGGAAGGCTGCCGGCTGGATGCGCACGGACTGTCCGAAATCGGGGTCCTGCTCGATCGCAGCCTCGACCGGCGGATCGAGCTGCTGCTGATCAACCGTTTCGGCACGGCGGAAGCCGAAGGCGGCGGCCTGCGTTCGGTCTTTGTGCGCGCCATCGATGCCGGCATTCCGATATTGACGGCGGTGCGGCCGCCTTACCTCGAGGCCTGGGCGGAATTCCACGGCGGGCTGGCGCTCGATCTGCCATGCGACCTCGACCGCGTTCTGGCATGGTGCGACAACGCGGCGCGCGAACTGCGGGCGGCGCGGCCAGCCGCCTTATCGCCCACCAACTAATTTTGGGATTCATGTATGGCAATTAGCGAAAGCGTGGCGGTCGGCATCGTGACCGTGTCCGACCGGGCGAGCAGCGGCGTCTATGAGGACAACAGCGGCCCGGCTATCGAGCAGTTCCTGCAAGAAGTCGTGACGACGCCGTGGCGCGCCATCAAGCGGCTGGTGCCGGACGGCGTCGAGTCCGTGCGCAATGCGCTGATCGATCTCGCCGACCGCGAGCGCTGCGCGCTGGTCTTCACCACCGGCGGCACCGGACCGGCGCCGCGCGATCTCACGCCGGAAGCAACCGTTGCCGCCTGCACCCGCATGATGCCGGGGTTCGGTGAACTGATGCGCATGGAAAGCCTGAAGCAGGTGCCGACCGCCATCCTGTCACGGCAGACCGCCGGCATTCGCGGTGCAACGCTCATCGTCAATCTGCCCGGCCGGCCGAGCTCGATCCGCTTCACGCTGCAGGCGGTGTTTCCGGCGATCCCCTATTGTCTCGACCTGATCGGCGCCGGCCGCATCGAAGCCAAGCAAAACGCCGACGACACCGGCGACCAACGCGCCGCGGCCTTGCGGATTTACGCCGCCGTGCGCGACGGCATCGCCTACGACCCCTATGTCAATTTCGCCGACCCGGCCAACTACCGCGCCAGCGGCGTGCTTGCCTCCGGGCGGACCTTCTGCATCGGCAAGTCGTCGCTGCTGGCCGCCTGCGCGCGCGCCATCGGCATCCCGGCCCGCGTGGGATTTGCCGACGTGCGCAACCATCTCACCTCGCCGCGGCTCTATGAAAAGATCAAAACCGATATTTTTACCTGGCACTCCTACACCGAGCTTTTTCTGTCGGGCCGCTGGGTGAAGGCGACCCCCGCCTTCGATCGCGCGCTGTGCGAGCGGGCCGGCATCAAGCCGCTCGAATTCGACGGCGAAACCGACTCGCTGTTCCAGCCGTTCGATCCGGCCGGCCGCCGGCACATGGAATATCTGAAGGATCGCGGCGCGTTCGCCGACGTGCCGTTCGAGACCATC
>JACQDO010000081.1 GCA_016201085.1 Hyphomicrobiales bacterium
CGAACGCGGCAGCGAAAGAGATGCGGACCCATGCGCCGTCACCCTGAGGTGCGAGCCGCGATAGCGGCGAGCCTCGAAGGGCGACGGCCCGGGCCGTTCATCCTTCGAGGGCTTCGCTTCGCGAAGCCACCTCAGGATGACGGGGTGGGGTCGTGAGCGGGGCGAAAAAATTCGTCGGCCGTTCCGTTCCCCGTCTTGAGGACCGCCCGCTGCTGCTGGGCCAGGGCCGCTTCGCCGCCGACATCTCGTTTCCCGGCCAATGGCACATGCGCGTGGTGCGCTCGCCGGTCGCGCACGGCAGACTTCGTAAGATCGACGCCAAAGCCGCGCTGGCGCTGCCCGGCGTGCACGCGGTGTGGACCTATGCCGACGTCGCGCATATTCCGCCCATTGGTTTCCGGCTGACCGGGCTGACCGCGCTTGGGCCTTACCGGCAAAGCGCGCTGGCGCACGACATCGTGCGCTATGTCGGCGAGCCGGTGGCCGCTGTTTTCGCCGCCGACCCATACCTCGCCGAAGACGCCGCCGATCTCATCGAACTCGACATCGAACCTTTGCCGGTCATCCTCGATGCCGCCGCCGCACCGGGGCCGTTCGACGCCGAACGCGGCAGCGAACCGACGGTCATCGAAAAGAAATCCGGCGATATCGACGCCGCCTTTGCCGCCGCCACCGCGATTATCGAGCTCGACCTTGCCATCGGCCGCCACAGCGGCGTGCCGCTGGAAACGCGCGGCGCCATCGCGCGCTACGACGAGGCCAAGGACGTGCTGGAAATGCACGGCGCCGCCAAGGTGCCGCACTGGAACCGCGACCGGCTGGCGCTGATGTTCGGCCGCGCCACCGACAAGGTGCAGCTCTACGAGGGCCATGTCGGCGGCGGCTTCGGCATCCGCGGCGAGATGTACCCGGAAGACGTGCTGGTCTGCGCCGCCGCCCTCAAGTTCAAAAAACCGATCAAATGGATCGAGGACCGGCGCGAGCACCTGATCGCCGCCAATCATTCGCGCCAGCAGCACCACAAGATCAGGGCCGCCATCGATGGCGACGGGCACATCCTCGGCATCGACAATGAATTCTTCCACGACAACGGCGCCTATATGCGCACGCACGCGGCGACCGTGCCCGATCTGGCCGCCGCCATGCTGCCCGGCCCCTACCGCGTGCCGGCCTATCGCGCGCGCGGCCACATCCGGCTCACCAACAAGACACCCTGCGGCACTTACCGCTCGCCCGGCCGCTATGAGACCACGTTCGTGCGCGAGCGGTTGATCGACGCCATCGCCGCTAGGACCGGCATCGACGCCATCGAAATCCGCCGCCGCAATTTGATCGACAAGAGCGCCATGCCCTACAGCCTCGGCTTCGGCACGCTCGGCACCGACATTATTTATGACTCCGGCGACTACGCCATGCTGATGGACAAATTACTGGCCGCCGCCGACTGGACGGCAATGCAGACCGCGCTCAAACACCGGCGCGCCGCCGGCGAAAAAGTGGGTTGCGGCTTTGCCATGTTCGTCGAGAAGAGCGGACTCGGCCCATTCGACAAGGTGCGCATCGAAGTTTCGCCAAGCGGCGCGATCGAGGTGGTGACCGGCGTCGCCTCCATCGGCCAGGGCGTCGAGACCGCAAAGTCACGCACGGCCAGACCGACCGCATCGATAAGGGGCTGGGCGCCTTTGCCTCGCGCGTCACGGTGATGTGCGGCGAGGCCACCCGTATGGCCGCGGTCATGCTGCGCGAGCAGGCGCTCGCCGCCGCCGCCGAGCTGATGCAGACCTCAGCCGACGCGCTCGACATCGTCGACGGCGAAATCGTACGTACCGGCGCGAGCGGGCCGTCGATGCCGCTCAGCGCGCTCGCCGCCGCCAGCGACGGCCTCAGCGCGGAAGCCGAATTCAAGTCGAGCAAGATGGTCTACCCTTACGGCGCCCATGTCGTGCAGCTCAGGCTCGACGCCGAGACGGGCGGCATTACCATCGAGCGCTATCTGATCGCCTTCGACATCGGCAAGGCGGTCAATCCGATGCTGGTGGAAGGCCAGATTGCCGGCGGCATGGCGCAGGGGCTGGGCGGCGCACTGTACGAGGAGTTTCTCTACGCCGACAACGGCGAGCCGCTGTCGGTGAGCTTCGCCGACTATCTGATGCCGACCGCGCATGAGGTGCCTCACATCGAGGTGATCGTCACCGAGGACGCGCCGAGCCCGCTCAATACTTACGGCTTCAAGGGCGCCGGCGAAGGCGGCATCACGCCGGTCGGCGCGGCGATCGCTTCCGCCATCGACGACGCGCTGGGCCGCCCGGGCGCGGTGACGCAATTGCCGATCACGCCACAGCGGCTGAAGGCGCTGATCAAGGCTTGAATATCGGCCGGTAGCCGTTTGGCGCGGCCTCGATGCGGCCGGCGAACGGCGCACCGACATGGCCGGGAAACACCAGCGCGCCGCTCGACGCGCAATAGTCGAGCACCTTGCGCCGGGAAACGCGCGCCTGCGCTACGTCGGAATTCTTTGGGAAATTCCAATCGGGATAATAGACCTGCAGCAAATGGTGCCAGACGTCGCCGATGAAGGCGGCGCGCTGGCCCTTGCTTTCGAGCTTGAAAAACACGTGGCCGGGCGAATGGCCGGGCGCCGAGTCGATCTCGATGAAATCGTTGAGCCGGTACGCCCCGCCGCTCACCAGATCGGCGCGACCGTGTTCGAGAATCGGGATCACACACTCGCGGAAGGTGCCGAGTTCGGCCGGACCCTCCTTCGGATCGGCGTCGAGCTTGGCGAAATAGTCGACGTCCGGCTTGGAAAAGACGTAGCGCGCATTGGGGAAAGTCGGCACCCATTTGCCGTCCTGCTGCCGCGTATTCCAGCCGACGTGATCGTGATGCAGATGCGTGCACATCACCAGATCGATTTCGTCCGGGCGCGCGCCGGCCGCAGCGAGCCGTTCCAGATAGGGCTCGTTGAGCATGTGCCAGAACGGACGGTTGGGTTTGGCTTTGTTATTGCCACAGCAGGAGTCGATGAGGATGGTCTTGCCGCCCACCTTGAGCAGCCAGCTGTGCACGGAGAGGATGATACGGCCGCTCGCGGCTTCGTAATGGTGCGGCGCCAGCCAGTGCTTGTGCTCGGCGAATTGCGCGTCGGTCATCTCCTTGAACACGTCGCGCAGCAGGTAGCTGGGGACGTTGGTCTCCTCGACGCGCGTGATAGTGGCATCGCCCAGGCTGAAGACCGGCATGACGGAAATGCTCACCCCAGCTTCTTCAACAGCCGCGTCACCGTGCGCTGCTCCTCCGCCGTCAGTGGCGCGAGCGTCGCGGCGGTGATCTCGGCGGCGACCTTCATCGCCTCCTCGGTCACCTGGCGGCCGCGCTCGCTGAGCGCCACCGCGCGGCGGCGGCGATCCTTCGGATCGCCGAGCGCCGTAACGAAGCCGCGCATGCCCAGGCGATCGACTACGCCCTTGATGGTGGCGGCATCGAGATAGATCAGCCGGCCGAGATGGTTCTGCGAACAGGGCCCGACCTCGTAGAGCTTGGCCAGCGCGGCGAACTGGGTCTGCGTCAGCGCCTCGACCATGCGCGAGGTGAAGATCGCGGTGTGCCGCTGCATGGCGACCCGCAGCAGGAAGCCGACCTGCTCGTCGAGCACATAGCGGCCCTCGGTGGCCGGCTCCGCCGCGGGCACCACCACTTGCAATTTTTCTCGTCGCATCGCCGGTCCGTTCCTCTGGCTCGTCATAATACGTGGGTTAGGGCCGCCTCGATCCTACACTGTGAGATAGGCCCTCTGCACGTCTTGATTGTCGGCA
>JACQDO010000072.1 GCA_016201085.1 Hyphomicrobiales bacterium
GCGGATCAGCGGCGCTTGCGCACGCGCCGGCTTTCTAGCGCAACAACCTTCCGCCGCGAAGGGCTCTGTACCAAATCTTTTGGCACTTTTTCGGCAATGCCGAACATCTGCTCGCGCCGTTGCATTTCGGCCCAGACGTCGTCCGGGTGCACCCCGGCATGGACCCAGAGCACCACCAAGTTATAGAGCAAATCGGCGCTTTCCCGCACCACCGCCTCGGGCTGGCCGTGCATGGCGTCGATCACCACCTCGACCGCTTCCTCAGCCAGCTTTTTGGCCATTTTGGCACGGCCGGCACGCAATAGCCGCGCCGTCCGCGATTTCGCCGGGTCCGCGTCCCGGGCGACAATCACGGCCTGATAAAGTCGAGCGACCGAATCAACCATAGCGGTCAGAATACCCGATCCACGGGCGAAACCGGTTAACGAACGCTCGGGACAGTTGTCAAAATCGCGTTAGCCTTACCCAGCACGCTGCGCTGCACCGGGCGCTATCATGCGGAAAGACGGAGAGGCTTCACCCGCCGATCAGGCTTCGTCGTCCGACAGCAGCGCCGCGTTTCCGCCGGCGGCGGTGGTGTTCACCGTCATTACCTGCTCCAGCGCGAAGCGATGCAGATAATTCGGCCCGCCGGCTTTCGGCCCGGTGCCGGACAGCCCGCTGCCGCCGAACGGCTGGCTGCCGACCACGGCGCCGATCATGTTGCGGTTGACGTAGACATTGCCGTGCGGGAGCGCTGCCGCGATGTGTGTGACGGTGGCATCGATGCGCGAATGAATACCGAGGGTGAGCGCGCTGCCGTTCGCCGCAAGGTCGTCGACAAGCCGATCGAGCTCGCCGGCATTCCAGCGGACGACATGCAGCACCGGGCCGAACACCTCCTCTTTAAGTTCGCGCGCGCCGTTAAGCTCGACGATGGCCGGCGCGACATAGCTGCCGCGAGACGGCAGCGGCCCTGCCCATCGGAAGCGCACCGCGCCGCGCGCCTCCATGTCGGCGATCCAGCGCTCGAGCCTGTCCTTGGCCTCGGTATCGATCACCGGTCCGATCTGGGTTGCCGGATCGCGCGGATCGCCCAGGCTCAGTTCGCGCGCCGCGCCGCTCACCATGGTGAGCACCGCGTCGGCGATGTCCTCCTGCACGCAGAGCAGGCGCAAGGCCGAACAACGCTGGCCGGCGGAGCGGAACGCCGACGCAATCACGTCATCCGTCACCTGCTCCGGCAGCGCGGTGGCATCGACGATCATGGCATTGATACCGCCGGTCTCGGCGATCAGCGGTACGATCGGGCCGTCCTTGCCGGCGAGCGCGCGGTTGATGCCGCGCGCGACTTCGGTCGAACCGGTGAAAGCCACGCCCGCAACACGATTGTCAGCGACCAGCATGGCGCCAACCTTGCCGTCGCCCGGCACCAGATGCAGCGCCGCTACCGGCACGCCGGCGGCGTGCAGCAGCTTCACCGCCGCATGGGCGATAAGCGGCGTCTGCTCGGCGGGTTTCGCCACCACCGTATTGCCGGCGGCGAGCGCGCCCGCGATCTGGCCGACGAAAATCGCCAGCGGAAAATTCCACGGACTGATGCAGACGAACACGCCGCAACCGCGATAGCGCAGCGCATTGCTCTCGCCGGTCGGGCCCGGCAGTGGCTGCGGCATCAGCGCGCGACGCGCCTCGCTGGCGTAATAACGGCAGAAATCCGCCGCCTCGCGCACTTCCGACACGCAATCGTCGATGGTCTTGCCGCCCTCGCTTTGCAGCAGCGCGATCAGGCGGCTGCGATGTTGCTCGATTGCGTCGCCGGCGCGTTCCAGCGCGGCGGCACGCTCGGCCACGTCGCGCGCATTCCATGACGGAAAACCGGCGATGGCCGCGGCAAGGGCCGACGACGCGATCACCACGTCGCCGTCCTGCACACTGCCGATAACGGTGCCGTCGATCGGCGAGTACGCCTCGCGCGCGCGGCCGGCAATCGCGACGCCATCGATCAGTGGCGCGGCATTGGCGTGCGGCGGCGCCGCGCGAATCTCGGCCTGCAACTTAGCGAGTGCGGACTTATCGCCAAATTCAACCCCAATGGAATTACACCGTTCCGGCGCGAACAGATCGCGCGGCAGCGGAATGTGCGGATGGCGTGCGCGCGCCGCCTGCGCGATCCAGTATTGCGGCCGCCGCAGCACGGTCTCGATCGGCACGTTCGGATCGGCCGCCACCGATACGAAGGACGAATTGGCGCCGTTCTCCAGCAGCCGGCGCACCAGGTAAGCCAGCAGATCGGCATGGCCGCCGACCGGCGCATAGACGCGGCAGGTCAAGTCCGGAAACTCGCCGAGCAGAGCCTCATACAGCGCCTCGCCCATGCCATGCAGACGCTGGAATTCGTAGCCGCCGATGCCGCCAGCATCCTCGATCACGCTCGCCACCGTGAGCGCATTATGGGTGGCGAACTGCGGATAGAGCCGCGGCCGCGCCGCCAGCAGCTTGCGCATGCAGGCGAGATAGCAGAGATCGGTCATCGCCTTGCGCGTGAACACTGGATAGTCGGCCAGCCCGCCTTCCTGCGCGCGCTTGATCTCGGTGTCCCAATAGGCGCCCTTGACCAGACGCACCATCAGGCGGCGATCGAGCGCTTGCGCCGCCTGCGAGATCCAATCGATCACGGCAGGGCTGCGTTTCTGATAGGCCTGAACGGCGAGACCTAAGCCGTCCCAGCCATGAAGCGATGAATCGCGCAAGCTCGCGGCGATAATATCGAGCGACAATTCCAAGCGGTCGGCCTCCTCGGCATCGACGGTGAAATTGAGCGAATGATTTTTCGCCAGGCGCGCCAGTTCGAGCAGCTTCGGCACCAGCTCCTTGAGCACGCGCTCACGCGCCAGCGGCTCGTAACGCGGGTGCAAGGCCGACAGCTTCACCGAAATTCCCGGCCGCCGCGGCAGTTCGGCATTGCCCGCCGTTTTGCCGATCGCGTCGATGGCTTCGGCATAGGCCGCGAAATGCCGCTCGACGTCGGCACGCGTGCGCGCGCCCTCGCCCAGCATGTCGAATGAATACAGATATTCGCGATGCGAGCGCGTACGCGCCAGCGCCTCGGCGATGGTCTGGCCCATGACGAAATGCGAGCCGATGAGCCGCATGGCCTGGCGCGTGGCGGCCCGCACCACCGGCAGGCCGAGACGTTTCACCAGCGCATCGGCGATGCCCTCCGGCGTCTCGCCCGGGTGGATGACACGCGCGGTCATGCCGAGGGTCCAGGCGGAGGCCGACACCAGCAGGCCGGTCGAGCGGGCGTCGGGGTGGGCCCAGTCGCCGGCCTTGAGCTTGTCTTCTATCAAGCGGTCGGCGGTGTCGGCATCGGGCACCCGCAACAGCGCCTCGGCCAGCACCATCAGCGCCAGGCCCTCCTTGGTGGAGAGCGCATAAGCGTGCAGGAAATCCTCGACGCCGCCGACGCCGCCAACGCGGGCGCGGATCGCCTGGATCAGGTGTGCGGCCAGCGTGTCGATGCGCGCCTCGGCCCCCTGCGAACGACCGGCCGAGGCCAGCAAGCCGGCGGCCAGCCCCTCGTCCGCCGGCGCGTAGGGCGCCTGGAAAGACGGCAGCTCGCGCTTGACCTTGGTGGACTCATCCACCGCCATGGGTCGAACTCCGAAGCGGATGCGCTAGATTATCGCAAGCCCACGCGCGCCGATATCTTGCGCTTTGCCACGGCATGTTCTTTGCTTAGCTGAGGCTGAAAATTGGGCTGCGGCCTTGTACGCCTTGCGCGAGAGGCCGCCAGAGAGGGATTCGTGTTATGCATGCTTTCTACGCCGGCCGATTGGCACTTACGGCGATTTGGGCGGGAGTTCTGCTGGTAACAACCCCGGTTTCCGGGGTCATGGCGGCCGAAACCAGCATCAAATTCAGCCTCGACTTCAAATTCGAAGGGCCGTCGGCGCCCTTCCTGCTGCCGCTCGACAAAGGCTACTACAAGGCGGAAGGCCTCGATGTCAGCATCGATTCCGCGGCCGGCTCGCTCGAGCCGATCAACCGCGTGGCGTCGGGCACCTACGACATGGGCTTCGGCGACATCAATTCGCTGATCAAGTTCCGCGACGCCAATCCGGGCACGCCGATCAAGGCGGTGTTCATGGTCTACAACAAGCCGCCTTTTGCCGTCATCGGCCGCAAGAGCCGCGGCATCGGCAAGCCGACCGATCTGGAAGGCAAGAAACTGGGCGCGCCGGCCGCCGACGGCGCCTACGCGCAGTGGCCGATCTTCGTGCAGGTCAACAACATCGACGCGGCCAAGGTCACGATCGAGAATGTCGGCTTCCCGGTGCGCGAACCGATGCTGGCCGCCGGCCAGGTCGATGCCATCACCGGGTTTTCCTTCTCCTCATTCATCAATCTCAAGGACAAGGGCGTTCCGGTCGACGACATCGTCGTGCTGTTGATGGCCGACCACGGCGTCAATCTCTACGGCAACGTCATCATCGTGAATCCGAAATTCGCCACCGAGCATCCCGACGCGGTGAAGGGTTTCCTGCGCGCCTTCGTGAAGGGCCTTAAGGAGACGGTGCATTCGCCGTCGACCGCCGTCGACTCGGTGCTCAAGCGCAACGATATTGCCAAGAAGCCGACCGAGCTCGAACGGCTGAGCATGGCGATCCGCGACAATATCGTGACGCCCGAGGTGAAGGCAAACGGCTATGGCGGCATCGATGTTGCCCGCCTTAATGCGGCCATCGAGCAGATCGGCCTCACCTACAAGTGGAAGGGCGCCAAGCCAAAGGCGGAAGATATTTTCGACGATTCCTATCTGCCCTCCGCCGCCGACCGGAAATTCAACTAGCGCATGATTCCGAAAAACAAGAACCGTTTTCGGTAAAGATCATGCGCGAACGATTTTAGGGGCGCGATGTCGGCCTTCGTCGCCCTCGACGGCGTCAGCCACGCCTATGGCGGCGCGGGCGGTGCGCTCGCGGTCGACGCGCTGTCGATCGCGGTGCAGACCGGCGAATTCGCCGCCGTGGTCGGCCCTTCGGGCTGCGGCAAGTCCACCTTGATGAAGCTGGCAACGGGCTTGCAATTCCCCTTAAAGGGAACGGTTCGCGTCGCCGGCGAGGCCGTGAACAAACCGTTGAAGATCGCCGGCATGGCGTTCCAGGCGCCAACGCTGCTGCCATGGCGCACGACGCTGGAAAATCTGCTGCTGCCGCTCGAGATCGTGCAGCCGCATCGCAGTGAACTCAGCCGGCGGCGCAAAGAATACGTGGCGCGCGCGGAAAATCTGCTCGCCTCGGTCGGCCTGCGCGATCAAGGCGACAAGTATCCGTGGGAGCTTTCCGGCGGCATGCAGCAGCGCACTTCGCTCTGTCGCGCGCTGATTCACGAACCGCAGTTGTTGATGCTGGACGAGCCGTTCGCCGCGCTCGATGCGTTCACGCGCGAGGAGCTCTGGTGCGTGATCCGCGATCTGCACGCGGTGCGCAAGATCACGGTCATATTGGTCACCCACGATCTGCGCGAAGCGGTGTTCCTGGCCGACCGCGTGTTCGTGATGTCGTCGCGGCCCGGCCGCATACTGGCCGAAAAGCGCATTGAATTCCCGCGACCGCGCGATATCGAAGTGACCTTCACACCGGAATTCCAGGACATCGTGCATGAATTGCGCGCGCATATCGTGAAGGCGCGGCAATGAATCGCACCGCGATCATCGTGCGGCTGTCCCCCTGGCTGTTCACCATCGGCCTGCTGATCCTGTGGGAAGCGGCCGTCCACGCCTTGCATATCCCGACCTTCTTCCTGCCGCCGCCGACCGCGGTGGCCTATGCCTTCGTCGAATTCGCCGGACCGCTGGCGCGCAATTCCTGGATCACGCTGGAAACCACCATGATCGGATTTGCGCTGGCGGTCGGCTTCGGACTGCTGCTCGGCCTGCTGGTCGGCTGGTCGCGCACGATCTACGCCGGGCTTTACCCGCTGATGATCGGCTTCAACGCCATCCCGAAAGTCGCCGTGGTGCCGATCCTGGTGCTGTGGTTCGGCATCGGGTTTGTTCCGGCGGTATTCACCGCCTTCCTGATCTCGTTCTTCCCGATCGTGGTGAATGTGGCGACCGGGCTCGCCACCATCGAGCCCGAACTGGAAGACGTGCTCAAGGCGCTGGGCGCCAGCAAGCTCGACATCATGCGCAAGGTGGGCATTCCGCGCACGCTGCCTTATTTCTTCGGCTCGCTGAAGATCGCGATCACGCTGGCTTTCGTCGGTTCGGTGATTTCCGAAAGCGTCGCCTCCAATTACGGCATCGGCAATCTGATGCTGCAGGCGCAGGCGCAATTCCAGGTGCCGTTGATTTTCGCGGGCCTGGTCGCGCTCGCCATCGAAGGCATCGCGATGTATGCGGCGATGGCGATATTGGAGCGGCGCATGACCGGATGGGCGCAACGCTCCGGCTTCGCGCAATCTTGAGCCCTATACCTTACGCCGCCGAGCCCGTCTTTAACGCCTTTTCGGGCACACCAACGATCTTGCGGGCCCCCGGGCGCGCGGCGGTGATGACTTCGGCGATCTCGTCGGCCAGTTGCTCGTAGGCGGCGCGGGCGCCGCCCTCGCGCACATATATGCCGCTATAGAGATCCGGCAGTTTCGGCAGCGGCGCGTCGTCCCAAATGAGCATGCCGACATCGTTGGCCCGCCGCCGGGTGACCGCCATGACGCCGAGTCCGGCTGCGACCGCGCCGTTGAGGCTGTTCATGCTCGGGCCGGTGAAAACGTCTTCCCACTCCAGCCCCACCGCCTTCAGCGCCGTCACCGCGATCCGATGATAGACGCTGCGCTCACCGTGCGAGACCAGCGGCACCGGCCGCTCGATATCGAGCTGACTGGAGTCGCCGCGCACCCAGACCACTTCTTCCGCCCAGCTATGGCGTGCATCGGGCGGCGGACTCATCGACAGACCGACATAGAGATCGATTTCGCCGCTACGAAGATCGCGCAGCAGCGAATCGTAGAAGTCGGTGCGCACGATGAACCGCACGTCGGGCCAGCGCTCGCGAAAGCGCGCCAGCACGTTCGGCAACATCGACGCGATGAAATCGCTCGGCGTCCCGACCCGAATCACCAGTTCCGGCCGCGGACCGGCCTCGCCGAGATGCACAATCTGGTCGTTGATCGACAGCAGACGGCGCGCATAGCTCACCACCATGTCGCCCTGCGGCGTCAGGCTGATGCCTTGGCTGCTGCGGTCGAACAGTTCGCCCCCGAGCAGAAACTGCAGCCGCTTGATCTGGGCGCTGACCGCCGGCTGGGTCACCCCAAGCGAGGCAGCCGCCTTGGTAAAGCTGCGCAAATCGACGACCGCGACAAGCGTCCGCAGCAGATCGGTCGGAATATTGGTCATTCGCAACTGTTGAACCCCCCAAGCCGTATGCGTTCAATTTACACGAACAACCAGCAGTAACACCACGACACCGTAACACATCCCGCCCAAGTTAAATTTGCCAAAGATCAACTTGTTCGTGTGCAAACAATCGGTAATCGGCGCTACCGAATCTGTTCAAGAATACTCACATAATTTGCCACCGCTGCTCCGCCCATATTGAAAATACCGCCAAGACGGGCGTTTTTCACCTGCAAGTCGCCGGCCGAACCGACGAGCTGCATTGCAGCCATCGCATGCATCGAAACGCCGGTAGCGCCGATCGGATGGCCCTTGGCCTTCAGGCCGCCGGACGGATTGACCGGCAGTTTGCCGTCCTTCTGCGTCCAGCCTTCCTTGATGGCGCAGGCGCCCTGCCCCTCGGCGGTCAGCCCCATCGCCTCGTATTCGATCAGCTCGGCGACGGTGAAGCAGTCGTGCGTTTCCACGAAAGAGAGATCGCTCAGCAAAAGACCGGCTTTGGCCAGCGCACGCTGCCAGGCCAGCGCGCAGCCCTCGAATTTGAGGATGTCGCGCCGTGACATCGGCAGATAATCCTGCACGTGCTCGGCGGCGCGGAAGGCCACCGCCTTGTTCAGCCTGAGCGCGGTTTCCACGTCCGCCAGCACCACGGCGGCGGCGCCGTCGGAGACCAGCGAGCAATCGGTGCGCTTGAGCGGACCGGCGACGTAGGGATTCTTCTCGCTCTCGGTACGGCAGAAATCGTAGCCGAGGTCCTTGCGCATCTGAGCGTAAGGATTACCGACGCCGTTCTTGTGATTCTTGGCGGCGATCAAGGCCAGCGCGTCGGACTGGTCGCCCCATTTCTGGAAATAGAGACCGGCGATCTTGCCGAAGATGCCGGCAAAACCGCCATCGATGTCGGCTTCCTCGCGCACATAGGAGGCTTTCAGCAGGTTCCGCCCGATCTCCTGGGCCGGCGTCGTGGTCATTTGTTCCACGCCGACCGCCAGCACGATGCGCGCCGTGCGTGCCTCGATGGCCTTGATTCCCTGATGCACGGCGGCCGAGCCGGTGGCGCAGGCGTTTTCGACCCGGGTCGCGCGCTTGAAGCGCAGGTCGGGCGAGGCCTGCAATACCAGCGCGGCGGTGAAATCCTGCGCGGAAAAGCCGGCATTGAAGTGGCCGAGCACGATCTCGTCCACGTCCTTGGCCGCGATCCCGGCATCCTGGAGAGCCTCGCCGGCCACCCGGACGATCAGGCTTTCGACGGTCTCGTCACTCAGTCTGCCGAAGGGGGTATGGGCCCAGCCGACGATACAGGCGGTCATCGATGCCTCCTTTGCCGAACTTTGGTCGCAATAATCGGCGATTGACGCAAGTACCGCCGATTTGAAGTTCCTGTACCACCTGCCGCAAGCTCGTTCAGGAACTTCAAATCGATAAGCGGCACTAGAATCATATACTTGCTAGTGCCCCTTTGTTTCCGAAGCTCGTGTCAGAGGACGCTGCGACGTATCACGAACTTCGGAAACGGGGCACTAGTCGAGTCACCATAAATCGAGCCGGAGGACGTGACGGCTTTGCCTCCGGTCCAAAGCTTAGATAGCCTAGCGCCATCGCCTATGGAACCACTCGTTTCCATGGGTATTTTCTTTGACCCGAGCAACCTGACCGGATCGCGAACCGTGACCTTTTGTTCGAGCTCCCGCGCTTTGTTTCTCGGCCTTGCCGCCTTGGCCGCGCTGTCGCTCAGCCCGGCGAGCCGCGCTTATGCCGAAGCGCAGTTATTGATCGAGGCCTCCACCGGCAAGGTGCTGCACGCCGAGAACGCCACCTATCCCTGGTATCCAGCCTCGGTGACCAAAATCATGACCGCCTACACCGCCCTGCGCGCGGTCAAGGAAGGCAAGATCTCGTTCAATACGCTGCTCACGGTATCGCGCAACGCCGCGGCGCAGCAGCCGACCAAGATGGGCTTCAAGATCGGCACCCGCGTCACCCTCGACAACGCGTTGAAGATGCTGATGGTCAAATCCGCCAACGACATGGCGGTGACGATTGCCGAGGGCGTCGGTGGCTCGATCGAGGGCTTTGCCGACATGATGAACGCCAATGCGCGCCGGCTCGGCATGACGCAGAGCAACTTCGTCAATCCGAACGGTTTGCCGGGGGAAAACCACGTCACCTCGGCGCGCGATCTCGGCATACTGGCGCGCGCGGTGATCCACGAATTCCCGGAACACGATTCCTACTGGCACATCTCCGCGATCCGCTACGGCAGCCGCGTGATGCATAACTACAATTCGCTGATCGACCGCTATCCCGGCGCCGACGGCATGAAGACCGGCTTCATCTGCGCATCCGGCTATAACGTGGTGGCTTCCGCCACGCGCAACGGCCGCCGGCTGATCGCGGTGGTGCTCGGCGCCTATTCCGGCGCGGTGCGCGCGCAGAAGGCCGCCCAGCTGCTCGAGCGCGGCTTCAATAGCGGCGGCCTGTCCTGGCTGAGACCTTCGCTAGGCACCGTCGATGCCTTGGCGCCGATCGAGGCGCAGCCGCCCAATCTGCGCGAGGAAATGTGTGGCGGTCACCGGCGCAAGCCGGCCTCCGAGGACAACGAGGAAGAAGAGCCGGTCGCCGCCGACACCGCCGGCGGCGAAGCCAGCAGCGGCCAGGCCTTCATGCTGTCGAGCCTGAAGCCGGCGAACGGCAAGTTCGTGCTTGGGCCGCCGGTCGAAACCAGTGCGCCGATCGTGGTATTCACCGGACCGGCCGACCATCCCGACGTCGCGGTGCAGACCGCCAGCGCCACGACCAAGAAGAAAAAGAAATCCGCGGCCAAGGCGGGCGCGGCGGGTAAAAAAGCCGAGGCCGTCAAGCCGAAAAAATCCGCCAAGCCGAAAGTCAGTTCGGCCAGCCGATGAGCGAGACCGCTCCCGGCGGAAATTCCGATCGGCGCCGGCCGGCGACGCCCATTCCGCTCACCGTGCTCACCGGCTTCCTCGGCGCCGGCAAGACAACCTTGCTCAACCGGCTGCTCAAAGATCCGGCACTCGCCGAGACCGCCGTCATCATCAACGAGTTCGGCGAAGTCTCGCTCGACCATCTGCTGGTGGAATACGTCGGCGACAACATGGTGCTGCTGCAAAGCGGCTGCCTGTGCTGCACCATGCGCGGCGACCTGGTCGACGCGCTGGAAACTCTGCTGCGCGATCTCGACAACCGGCGCTGCAAATTCCGCCGCGTGCTGCTGGAGACGACCGGGCTGGCCGATCCGGCGCCGCTGCTGCACACGGCCATGGCGCATCCTTATCTCGTCCAGCGCTACCGGCTCGACGGCGTGGTGACGGTGGTCGATTGCGTTAACGGCGAGGCCACGCTCGACGCGCACGAGGAAGCGGTGAAGCAGGCGGCGGTCGCCGACCGCATCGTGCTGAGCAAGACCGACCTGGCCGACACCGAGCGGCACGCACGCATCGTCGCGCGCCTGCACGCCCTCAATCCGGCCGCCGCCATTCTCGACGCCGCCCAGGGCGAGGCGACGGCAGAGAGAATTCTCAATTGCGGGCTATACGATCCGGAGCGCAAAATTCCCGACGTGAAGAAATGGCTCGCCGCCGAGGCTTACGCGCATCATCACGATCATCATCACGATGTAAACCGCCATGACGAACATATCGGCAGCTTCGTGCTGACCAGCGATATCGCGATCCCGGCCGGTACGCTGGAAATGTTCCTCGAGCTGCTGCGCGCGACGCATGGCAGCAAGCTGCTGCGCATCAAGGGCATCGTGAAGCTGGCCGAGATGCCGGAGACGCCGGTGGTCGTGCATGGCGTACAGCACGTCTTCCACCCGACCGCGCAGCTTCCCTACTGGCCGGACGAGGATCACCGCACCCGGCTGGTCTTCATCACCCGCGACCTGCCCGAACGCACGGTGCGCGAGCTATTCGAGGCCTTTACCGGCACTGCCGCACCCGACCGGCCCGACCGCGCCGCTCTGGCCGATAACCCTTTGATACCGTTCGGCGGCGTCGATCGGTAAAATAAGCGATTTTGTCTGCTTTTCATTTTCTTGATTGCGCATGATCTTATCCAAAAACCGATCCCCACTTTTGGGATCATGCGCCCTTGCGCGGCATCGCGGTTCGTTTGATGCTAATGCCCGACCGCCGATCATGAGCGAATGAAATTGGCGGCATGGGGGAGACATCATGAATCGGCCTTGGCTGCAGCATTATCCGCCGGGCGTCGCCGCCGAAATCGACATGACGCGATATCCTTCGCTGGTGGCGATGTTCGAGGAAAGCTTCCAGTCTCATCGTGGCAAGGACGCCTTTGCCTTTATGGGCAAGACGATGACCTATGGCGAACTGGACGAAGCCTCGCAGGCCTTCGCCGCCTGGCTGCAGAGCAAGGGCCTCAAGCGCGGCGACCGCGTCGCCATCATGATGCCGAATGTGCTGCAATATCCAGTGGCGATCACCGCTATCCTGCGCGCCGGCTTCACGGTGGTGAGCGTCAATCCGCTGTATACGCCGCGCGAGCTGGAACACCAGCTCAACGATGCGGGCGCCGAGGCCATCGTGGTGCTGGAGAATTTCGCGCATGTTCTGCAAGAGGCGCTGCCGCACACCAAGGTGAAACACGTTGTGGTCACCAGCATGGGCGACATGCTGAGCGCGCTGAAGGGCACGATTGTCAATTTGGTGGTGCGACGCGTGAAGAAAATGGTCCCGGCCTATTCATTGCCGGGCGCGACCGCCTTCAACGATACGATTGCCGCCGGAAAAAACCTGACGTTGACGAAACCCGTGCTCGGACCGGACGACGTCGCCTTCTTGCAGTACACCGGCGGAACCACCGGCGTCTCCAAGGGCGCCACCCTGTTGCACCGCAATCTGGTCGCCAACATGTTGCAGGTCGAAGCCTGGCAGCGCCCGATCATCGAGCAGCCGCCCAAGGTCGACCAAATGATCATCGTGACCGCGCTGCCGCTCTACCACATCTTCGCGCTCACCGCCTGTTTCCTGTTCGGCATGCGCTGCGGCGGACTTTGCCTGCTGATTCCAAATCCGCGCGATTTCCCGGCGCTGATCAAGGAAGTCGCCAAATACAAAGTGAACTCGTTTCCAGCCGTGAACACGCTTTATAACGCGCTGCTGCATCATCCCGATTTTTCCAAGATCGACTGGAGCATGCTCAAATGCGCGATCGGCGGCGGCATGGCGGTGCAGCGCACGGTTGCCGACGCGTGGTTCAAGGCTACCGGCCGCCCCATCATCGAAGGCTACGGCCTGTCGGAGACCTCGCCGGTGCTCACCTGCAATCGCGGCGAC
>JACQDO010000049.1 GCA_016201085.1 Hyphomicrobiales bacterium
CCGCGCAACGCCCAGGTGCCGAGCCCGACGAGTGGAATGGCCACGCCCTTGGCTTCGACGGTTTTCATTTGCCTTCCGCGTCGTTGAGGAAGCCGAGCAGGAACAGCGCCCGCTCCGCCGTTTGCCGGTTGACGCATTCCGCGCTCATCGGGGTCGCCATCGTCCCCTGGTAATAGTCCCAATAGAACGCGCAGGTCTTGTCGCGCGCGGCGATCCAGGCGCGCTGCATCTCGCGCAGTTTTGCTTTCTGCGTTTCGTCGAGCTTTTCGCGTAGGCGGCGGAACGTCTCGTTGAGGATGTCGTCCCACACCGCCCGTTCGCCGGCGACGCAGTTGACCATGTCGGCGGTCGACGGCGCGTTATTGCGCTCCAGACAGGGATCGGAGACGATGCCGATGCAGGTAGCCGCAACGCCGGTGGGCATCTTGCTCTTGATGCAGTCCTGGATCGCCGCCGAGGCGCGGGCTGACGGTCTATCCTGCGCCAACGCCTGACCGCTCAACAGCAAAATAGCGGTGAGCAGGATGGCTCGGATCATGGCGTATCCCATACCGGCGCGTGCGGCGGACTGACCACGCGCATATTGGTGGCGTTGAGCGCCCTCAACTCGGCCATCTCGGCGTCCGACAATTTGAAGTCGAACACGTCGAGATTTTCCTTCAGGTGCGCCGGCGTGGCCGTGCGCGGGATGGCGCAGAGCCCGAGCTGCACCAGATAGCGCAAGCTGACCTGCGCCGCGCTCTTGCCGCGCGCCTTGCCGATCTTTTCCAGCACTTCCGCGCCCGGCACCTTGCCGCGCGCGATCGGCACATAGGCGACCACCGCCATGCCGTGCTTCTTGCTGGCGGCGAGCACCTTGTCCTGGTTGATGAAGGGATGCACCTCGATCTGGTTGCAGACCAGCGGCTCGCTGGTCACCGCCCAGGCCGCGTCCAGCATCGTCGTGGTGAAATTGGCGACGCCGACGTGTTTGGCGCGACCGTCCTTCTTGGCCGCGCAGAGCGCGCCGATGCTGGTGGAGAACGGGATGTCCTTGTTGTTCCAATGGATCAGCAGCAGATCGACATAGGGCAATTTCAGATTGCTCAGGCTCTGGTCGAGCGACTTGTTGAAGTTCTCCGGCAGCAGATTGTTCTCGCGCACCTTGGTGCAGATCAACACCTCCTCGCGCTTGACGCCGGAAGCGCGCAAGCCCTCGCCGTTCTCCACCTCGTTGCCATAGAAGGCCGCGGTGTCGAGATGGCGGTAGCCCATTTGCAGCGCGGCCTTGACCGCCTGCACGCAGATGTCCCCCTTCAGGGTCATGGTGCCGAGGCCGATCTGTGGAATACGGGCACCATGGGCTTCGACGAATTGCATTACTTTCTCCTTGTGAGGGGTCGCTGGAGCGGGGTCGGCGGGTGGCAATGCCCAAGAATGCCCGGTCGCCGGCGCCCTGCCAACCGGGTCTGAACACAGAGAGGCTCAGAGCGGTTATTGGGCGGCAAGCCGCTGGCCGCGGCGTCCGGCCGCAAAATCCCGAACATTTTTGTGCAGGCGTTAATTGCGACAAGACTTGAGCGGCCAACCGATTAACCAGGCTTCTTACATTGGAATAATTCGAGAGTAAAAATAAGCACTTGCATCGAATGGGTTTAATGCTTTTGTGAAGAACGACATCTATTATGGAAAGTGGAACACACCATGCGCAGCCTACTCGCCCTCGTCGGTCTTGCCGTCCTGTTCGCCGCCGCGCCTGGCGCCGCCCGCGCGCAAGAATACACCGTCACCATCAAGGACCACAAATTCACGCCGAGCGAGATCAAGGTGCCGGCCAACAAGCGCTTCGAGATCACGGTGATCAACGACGACGCCACCCCGGAGGAATTCGAGAGCCACCCGATGAAGGTCGAGAAGGTCATCCCCGGCAAATCCAAAGGCGTGGTGCGGATTGGCCCGCTCAAGCCCGGCCGCTATCCGTTCGTCGGCGAGTTCCATGAGAAGACCGCCAAAGGCGTGGTGATCGCGGAATAATCAAACATGCTCGGCGCCCTCATCATCGTGTTTCGCGAAGTCATCGAAGCCGGCCTCATCGTCGGCATCGTGATGGCGGCGACGCGCGGCGTGGCCGGGCGCGGGCGCTGGGTCAGCATTGGCATTGCTGGCGGCGTTGGCGGCGCCGGCATCGTCGCCATCTTCGCCGGCACCATCTCGCAGGCCTTCGAAGGCGCCGGGCAGGAACTGTTCAACGCCAGCATCCTCGGCATCGCCGTGGTGATGCTGATGTGGCACAACGCCTGGATGGCGCGGCACGGCCGCGAAATCGCCGAGCAGATGCGCGATGTAGGCCAAGCGGTGAGCGAAGGCGCGCGGCCGCTCACCGCGCTCGCCATCGTGGTCGGCTTGGCGGTGCTGCGCGAAGGCTCGGAAGTTGTGCTGTTCCTCTACGGCATCATGGCGTCCGGCACCTCGGGCGCGGCGCTGTTGGCGGGCGGCGTGCTCGGCATCGCCGCCGGCGCGGCCTTCACGGCGCTCACTTATTTCGGCCTGCTGGCGATCCCTTCCCGCTACATCTTCTCGGTCACCAGCTGGCTGATCGCACTGCTCGCCGCCGGCATGGCGTCGCAGTCGGTGCATTTCCTCAATAATGCCGGCGTGCTGGTGGCGCTCGACAGTACCGTCTGGGATACCTCATGGCTGCTGTCGGAAGGCAGCCTGTTCGGCAAGATGCTGCACGCGCTGATCGGCTACACCGAACGGCCGACCGAAATGCAGCTCACGGTCTATATCGCGACGCTATTCGCGATGTTCCTGCTGATGCGGTTCGCGCGCAGCTCGCCGAGCCAGCGCGTCCCCGCCGCCGCCGAATAATTAGCGCCGTCTTCCGCCACCCAAAAGGCGCGTCAGCGCCGTCTTCCACCCAGTGCGGCGAAAGCCGCATCGGGCGCGCTGTCGATCAGCTTGAGCAGCGCGCGCGCCGGCCCGCGCGGGTTACGCTTGCCCTGCTCCCAATTGCGCACGGTCTCGATCGGCACTTCGATCTTCTCGGCGAAGGC
>JACQDO010000065.1 GCA_016201085.1 Hyphomicrobiales bacterium
CCTTGTCGGGTAAGTTCCGACCTGCACGAATGGCGTAACGACTTCCCCACTGTCTCCAGCGTCGGCTCAGTGAAATTGAACTCCCCGTGAAGATGCGGGGTAATTGCGGTCAGACGGAAAGACCCCGTGCACCTTTACTATAGCTTTACACTGGCATTCGTGCCGGCATGTGTAGCATAGCTGGTAGGCTTTGAAGCCTGGGCGCTAGCTCAGGTGGAGCCGAAATGTGAAATACCAGCCTTGTTGACATGGATGTCTAACCGCGGCCCCTTATCGGGGTCCGGGACAGTGTATGGTGGGTAGTTTGACTGGGGCGGTCGCCTCCCAAAGAGTAACGGAGGCGTGCGAAGGTAGGCTCAGACTGGTCGGAAATCAGTCGTCGAGTGCAATGGCATAAGCCTGCCTGACTGCGAGACTAACAAGTCGAGCAGAGTCGAAAGACGGCCATAGTGATCCGGTGGTCCCACGTGAGGAGGGCCATCGCTCAACGGATAAAAGGTACGCCGGGGATAACAGGCTGATGATTCCCAAGAGTCCATATCGACGGAATCGTTTGGCACCTCGATGTCGGCTCATCACATCCTGGGGCTGGAGAAGGTCCCAAGGGTTCGGCTGTTCGCCGATTAAAGTGGTACGTGAGCTGGGTTCAAAACGTCGTGAGACAGTTTGGTCCCTATCTGCCGTGATTGTTGGAGAATTGAGAGGATTTGTCCTTAGTACGAGAGGACCGGGATGAACACACCTCCGGTGGACCTGTTATCGCGCCAGCGGTACAGCAGGGTAGCTATGTGTGGACGGGATAACCGCTGAAAGCATCTAAGCGGGAAACCCACCTCGAAACAATTTCTCCCTTGAGAACCGAGGAAGACGACCTCGTTGATAGGCCGGGTGTGGAAGGGCAGTAATGTCCGTAGCTTACCGGTACTAATCGTTCGAACGGCTTGATCGTTCTCATTTTCAATGTCCATCAAATCGATGGAAAGACTTGTGCTTCGCGCGAATGGCGAATGGCGAATGGCGAAGGGAGTTACTTCCTTCCCCATTCGCTATTCGCCACCTACTATTCGCCCCCTTCTGTCTTTCGCCGGCCTGGTGGCTTTGGCGGGGCGTCCATACCCGATCCCATCTCGAACTCGGCCGTAAATCGCTCCAGCGCCAATGGTACTTCGTCCTAAGACGCGGAAGAGTAGGTCGCTGCCAGGCCTGCGAAAGACAGAAACACCTTCATTCACCCATTCAACCAAATCCCGCCGCGCGAGACATCGCCGGCGGGATTTGCGCTTCAAGCATCGGTGGTTTCCCCAAACTCAGTCGGCCTTTTCGGCGCCGCCCTTGTCCTTCTTCACCTCGATCTGCACCGGGGCATAGCCCTTGGCGGTGACCTGGATAGTGAAGGTCTTGGCGTTCTGCGACGTGTGATAGATGGAGTTCGGGTTGTCGCGGATGTGGCCGGGCAAACCGCTGTCGTCGAGATTGACGTCGACGGTTGCGCCCTTGTCGATGGTCAGGCCGGGCAGCGGCTTGTAGTAGGCTTCGATCTTTCCGGTCACATCGTCCTTGAGGGAATAGAACATCGACAGATCGGTCAAGGTTTCGCCCGAAGTGTTGGCGATGGCGAGCTCGATATGGTCGGCGACGTCCTTCTTGGTCACCGGATCGAAATTGTTTTCCAGCTTGGCGGTAAAGGTCAGGGCGTTTGGCTTGCCGATCTGGGGGATGGGGTTTTCGGCTCTGGTGGGGTCCTTGTCGGCGAGATCGTTGACGCCGTCGCCGTCGGTGTCGGGATTTAGCGGATCGGTTCCCAACAGAGCCTCGGCGGCATCGGGCACGCCGTCGCCGTCCGAATCGGTGGCGGCCATGGCCGGCGGGGTTGCGGCGGCGAGTGCTGCCGCCAAGCCAATGGCAATGAGATGTCTTGACTGGAATATTGGCATTCTACTGCTCCTTCGAGAGACGGGCGATATTGAGGGGGCGGGCAAAGAGATAGAGGACGAGCCCGGCGAATATGCCGAGAAGCCACCAGAGGTCTGCCAGGCGATCTAGGATCACGTCGGCAAGGGGTTGGCCGTTGTAGATGTCCTTGATGCCGAGGACCGCGAAACTGAAGCGTTCGAAGTGCTTGGCGGGCGAGGCCTGTTCGATGTCGTCCCGGATCGTCTCATAGGTCGCGAACGACTTGAGGATTTCCTTTTCCTCGGGCTTGGCAATGCCGAGCTTGCGGAACACGCCGCCGGCGACCTGGTTGTCCGGGTCCATGGTATCGCCGATCTGCGGAGCGATGAGCACCAGGGTGAGCCAGACGGCGAAAGCCACCAGCAAGGCGGTCGGCAAGCGGGCGAAGCCCAGCGCCAGGATGAAGCCGAGCAGGAAGAAGCTGCCGACATAGAGGATTGCCGCAGCGAAGACGATGGCGATGCGAAGCAGATCGGCGGCGCCCAGGCCGACGCCGCTGATGACGAAAAGGGCAAGGGCGCCCAAGGCGAATGTTGCCGCCAGGCCGGCAACTATGAGGACCATGTTTCCAGCAAGCTTGCCGGCGAGAAACGCTGTCCGACCCAGGGGGCGGGTCATGATCAGCATGAGGGTGGAATGGCCCCGCTCGACCGCGGCGGCGCGGTAGCCGAGCACGATGCCAAGCACTGCCCCGATGATCTCCACGTGCTCGACGAACCCGCGCAGGAGCTTGAGCGGAAAGAAGGCCGGCGGTACCAGATCGTTGATCGACTTGCCGAGCGACAAGAGAAGATCCCGCGATTGGACGTAGGTGAGGTACTCGGCGTGCAGGGCGATCGAGGAAACCGTCAAGGACACCATGGCCGCCAGAATCAGAAACCCGGTGAGCAGCGACAGCACATGAGTGCGAAGCGCATAGTGGATCTCCTTGCCGGCAATCGTTGCAATCTGCGCCGGGCGACTAGTCACGATAGCCGCTCCGGCAGGCATCAAGGCGCGCGATGGCGACGATCAAAGCGCCGGCCAGTGCAAGATTGGCGAACACAAGGGATAGCATGGCCCCTCCGGCCGTTATGGTCGTTCCAGCGCCCGAAGTGACCTCGAGAATGGAGGCGGAAAGAAAGCGGTAGGATTCGGCGATGGACAGCGGTCCGAGAAGTGCCGACGTCACCGCGAAGAACGATCCCCCGGGAACTTCGAGATTGACGCTCTGTGGATTGAGTGCAGCCATCGGACCGATGTTGGCGGTGACTTGCGGAACGATGAAGGTCAGCGCCAGCCAGATGGTGACCGGCGTCAGCAGCGCCATCGATTCGCTGGCGAAGGCCGTCGCGCAGATCGCGCCAAGCAGCCCGAATGCCAGCATGTACAGTGCCGCAACGCCGTAGAACTCGATCATGCCCAGCCAGATCGTGCCGTCAAGGGCCAGACCGGGAAGCAGCAACATGGTCAGAACATTGACCAGGCCCGCGCCGAGGAGAACGGCGACAACCGCCAGGACCAGAGCGCCGATCTTGCCGAGGGCAAGACCGATACGGCTTGCCGGCCGGCTGAAGACGAGCGGCAGGACCCCGGCCTTGCGATCGGAAGCTACCACCTGATGGCCCAATACGAGGGCCGCCAGCGCGCCGAGCAGGGCGACGTAGGTGACCATGTTGCGAAGCAGCGAAAGTGGCGGCATTTCTCCGACCGGATTGGCCGGCACGGGTTTGCCTTGCGCCTGAAACACCGGAACGGCCTTGGCGTAGATGGCATTCACGGTCGCCGTCGCCGACCAGCCGAGATATGCCGAAACCAGGACCATGGCGAAGAACAGCGCGGCGAGCAGAACCACGGTGCGGTCGCGCCAGCCGATTCTGGCGGCGAACATGGCCGACAGCATGGCGGTGGCCGGAGTTGAAAGCTTGCGCGTGGCCAAGAGCTATGCCGCCGCGGCCGGGGTGAGCGATAAGTAGAGTTCCTCGAGCGTCTGGTCGTCTCCGAACCGCGCCAGGACGCCGGCGATCGTGTCGCGATAGGCAAGCCGGCCGTGGTTCAGTACCCCGATCGACGTGCAGGTCTTGGAGACTTCGCTGATCAGATGGGTATTCATGAAGATCGTCATGCCAAGCGTGCGATTGAGCTTCACGATGAGATCGCGCAGTGTCTTGATCCCCAGGGGGTCGAGACCGGAGGTCGGCTCGTCGAGAAACAGCACATCGGGGCGGTGCAAGATGGCCTGCGCCAGGCCGATCCGCTGGCGCTGACCCTTGGACATGTCGCCCACGCGCTTGGTCGCCAGTTCCGGGCAATCGAGAATCGCCAGAACCTCGCCGATGCGCTGCGATGGCTCCCTGACACCCGACAATCTTGCAAAAAACAGCAGATTGTCTCGGGCCGTCATCGAGTCGTAGAGGCGGACGTTTTCCGGCACATAGCCGATATGTTGGCGCGCCTTCATGCTGTCCGCCACGACATCGCAGCCGCATATGCTGGCGCTGCCGGATGTAGGAGCGAGGAGGGTGGTCAGGATATTGATGGTCGTTGTCTTGCCGGCGCCGTTGTGCCCGAGAAAGCCGAAGATTTCGCTGCGGTCGATTTCGAGAGTTAAATTGTCGAGCGCGGCAAGACTGCCATAGCGTTTGCTCAGTCGATCGATGCCGATTGCAGGGTCCATGGTCTGTCCGGTCTATTCTGGTGCGGCTGCGCCAGCGTTGAATCGGGTTTTACAGGGCCAAAATTGCACGACTATGTCCGGCAACTTACAAATTACCAAGCCAGGCATGGCCGCGTCGCTTTCGGCTCATCGTGCCCTGGGCATGGAAACCGTCCCCGGGCCCGGCTGTTGGTTGGCAACCCGGCGCCGCGCAAGACGGAACCGTCACTTGCTCCTTCAAACCAAAACCCGCCGGCGACTGCTCGCCGGCGGGCCACTTGTCGGTGCACGCGCCAAGGCGCCGTCAGTGCGAGAGCCTATTCCCGGCCCCTGAGCCTGTTGAGGCGGTCCAGCATCGCGGCGGAAATGTCGGTGTGATGGTGGACGATCTTCCAGGCATTGCCTTCGCGGCGATAGATGTTGGTGACCCGCTGATCGATTGCCACCTTCTCGCCGGCAAGGGTGATGTTGCCTGCCTCGACGCCAAGCTCGTAGGCGGCATCGCCAACCACCTGGATCACCTGCTTGTCGAGCCGCACCTCGCCGCCGGTGGCGAGTTGTGCCACCTGCTTCCACGGTTCCTGCACTTGTTCCCAGCCGATTTCCCGGCCGCCGATCGGATGCATGGTCGATACGCCGGCGCCGTGCGACCAGATGTCGGCCATCGGGCGGGCATCGCCATTGGCCATGCGGTTGAGCGCCGAATAGAATTTTCCCGATGCTTCACGCACTGCATCTTCCGCTGACATGAGGTATTCTCCATTGCTCCAGTTGAACCACACTCGAACGCGCCATAACAGGGGCGCGAAGCTGCGCCGTTTTGATCCGCTTGGCAAGGCGAAAAGCGGTCAGGTGCAGCCACTTCCCCCGGTCCGGGACTTGCGTTACCAACGTGGCCTCGGCCAGCCCCATAGCCCCATAAGGAGTGCCGTTCATGTCCAGGAGAATTGCCGGCACCAAAGCGCGGGTGATTTCGGCCGAGGAAGCGGCGGGCCTGGTGCGGTCGGACATGTGGCTCGACTACGGTGCTACCCTGTGTCAACCCGACACGTTCGACAAGGCGTTGGCCGAGCGTGCGGCGGAATTGCGCCAAGTAAAGATCCGTTCGTGCCTTACCATGCGGCCGCGGGCGGTCATCGAAGCCGATCCCGAGGGCGAGCACTTCTACTGGTTCAGCCTGCATTTCTCCGGCTACGACCGCAAGAAGCACGATGCCGGCCGCAGCAACTACCTGCCGGTCAATCTCGGCGAGATTCCCGATTACTATCGCCGCTTCATGGCGCCAGTCGATATCGCCATCTTCAAGACTTGCCGCATGGATGCCAATGGCTATTTCAATTTCAGCGCCGCCAATCTTTGGCATCGCGCCGTGATCGAGCGGGCCCGGCTGGTGATCGTCGAGGTGACCGACGGCAATCCCTATCTCCACGGCGAGGACAACGGCTTGTATGTCAGCGAGGTCGACTACATCATCGAGGGCGACAATCAGCCGGCACCCGAGCTTCCCAATCCGCCGCCGACCGAGGTCGACCGCGCCGTCGGCCGGCTTATCGCCGCCGAGATCGAGGACGGCGCCTGCCTGCAGATCGGTATCGGCGGCATGCCCAACGCGGTGTGTGCCGAGCTTCGGCACGACAGCCAGCGCGATCTCGGCATTCACACCGAAATGCTGACCGACGGCATCATCGAGCTTTACAAGGCTGGCCGCATCACCGGCGCCCGCAAGAGGCTCAATCCCGGCAAGATCGTCTGCACCTTCGGGCTCGGCTCGAAGGAGCTCTACCGCGCCATCGACCGCAACGAGGATTTCCAGTGCTATCCGGTTGAATACACCAACCTGCCGCACACCATCATGCAGAACGATTCCGTGGTGTCGATCAACAACACCACCCAGATCGATCTACAGGGCCAGGCGGCCTCCGAGTCGGACGGCCACCGCCACATCAGCGGCACCGGCGGGCAATTGCAATTCGTGCGCGGTGCCTATGCCTCGAAGGGCGGCAAGTCGTTCATCTGCCTGTCGTCGACCTATGACAAGAAGGGCGAGCGCAAGAGCCGCGTCGCTCTCAGTCTCACTCCGGGTAACGTCGTCACCACGCCGCGCACCGATGTCATGTATGTCGTCACCGAATACGGTATCGCCAATCTCAAGGGCAAGACGGTGGCCGAGCGGGCCAAGGCACTCATCGCCATCGCGCACCCGGACTTCCGCGAAGGACTCGAACGCCAGGCCCATGAACACCGGTTGATCCCGCGTGGCTTTGCGATCGGATAGTCTTAGACGGGTGGCAGCGATAGCAGCCGCCGGGCTTCGGCCGGGTTCGCTGGACGGCGGCCATAGCTCCGGCACAGTTCGGCAACCCGGGCGACGAGTTCAGCATTGGAAGCGGCAAGCCGCCGCTCATCCCAGCGGATATTGTCTTCAAGCCCGGTGCGGCAGTGGCCGCCGCAGGAGAGCGCCCAGTGGTTGACCTCGAGCTGATGCCGGCCGATGCCGGCCGCCGTCCAGGTGGCCTCGGGCGCCAGCCTGGTGATCTCGTCGACCATGAAGTCGAAGGCCTGGCGCACCGCCGGCATGGCATTCTTGACGCCGAACACGAACTGCACATGCAACGGCTTCTTCAGCAGGCCTTCGTCGGCCAGGCGCAGCGCCTGGTAGAGCATCGACAGATCGAACACCTCGATCTCGGGCTTGACCTGGTGGGCCAGCATCTTTTTCGCCAGATCGCGGATGAGGTCGGGGTGGTTTTCATAAATGATGGTCGGAAAATTGCACGAGCCGGTCGACAGCGAGGCCATGTCGCAGCCGAGATGCAGCATGCCGCCGCGCTCCGCGCCCTTGCCGGAACGGCCACCAGTCGAAAACTGCACGATCATGCCCAGACAATGGCGGCGCAGGCCCTCAAGTAGCCTGGCGAAACGCTCGGGGTCCGAGGTTGGCGTCTGGTCGTCCTTGCGCACATGGACATGGGCGAGCGAAGCCCCCGCCTCGAAGGCGGCATGGGACGATTCAACTTGTTCGGCCACGCTGATCGGTACCGCCGGATTGTGCTCCTTGCGCGGCACCGAGCCGGTGCTGGCGACTGTGATGATGCACGGCGTGGTCATGCGGCATCCGGCGAGGGGGTGAGTGTCGGGATACGGTACAGCGATGTCGAGGCCGTGAGGAAAATGCTGCGATAGCCGGGTCCACCCCAATTGAAATTGGCCACGATCTCCGGCGTGTGGATCACGCCGAGCGAATGTCCGTTGGCATCGAAGACGTGCAAGCCGCCCGGCCCGCAGCAATAGACATTGTCGTCCCGGTCGATCTTCAATCCATCCGGCAGACCCTGGCCGTCGCCCTTTACCTCGGCCCACACCTCGCCGCCGGCAAGGCCGCCATCGGCGCCGATAGCGAAGACGCGGATGTGGCCGCGCATCGTGTCGTTGACGAACAACCGCCGCCCATCGCGCGAAAAGCACAACCCGTTGGGCTGGTCGAAATCGGCGACGAGAAGCCGGAGGCCGGAGCCATCCGCCTCGACCCGATAGACGCCGCGAAAATCGAGCTGCGGCGCGCGCTTCACTCCGTAATACTCCATGCGCCCGAAAGTCGGGTCGGTGAAATAGATGCCGCCGTCGGCATGGACGACGATGTCGTTAGGACTGTTGAGTTCGCGGCCTTGGTAATGCGAGGCGATGACGGTGATGCCGCCGTCGGCCGCGGTGCGCGTCACCCGGCTGGTGGCATGCTCGCAGGTGAGCATGCGGCCCTGCCGGTCCCAGCAATTGCCGTTCGCCATGTTGCAGGGCTTGCGGAAGGTGGCGATGCCGCCCGTCTCGCTCCAACGCCGCATGTGGTCGCCCGGCATGTCGCTGAAGATCAGAAACTGTCCCGTCTCGTTCCAGATGGGGCCTTCGGTAAAATCGAAGCCGGTGGCGAGCCGTTCGATCCGAATATCGGCGCCGACAATGGCGGTCAGGCGCAGGTCCCTGATCTCGAGGGTCATTTGCCTCCCCGCAGCGTCTCGACGCTGGTGGCACCCACGTACCAGTCGTGGGCGACAACTTCCTCAAAAACCACCCAGACGTCGTTTTCACCGACGCCGGTGGCATTGCGGATCGCCTGACTCACCGCCTTGGCAATGGCCGCCTTCTTGCCCACTGGATCGGCGGCAATCACTTCCTTGACGATTCGGATATTGCAGAATGGCATGTCGAATTCCTCCCGCTTGCCCCGTGACTGCCGCCCCGGGGAGGAGCGCAGGCTATTGCACCAGTTTAATGCGGTCGAGGGCTTCGAATGCCGCAACAGGCCGTCGGGCAGCCCGGCCAGCACCACCCTATATGCCGCGCCGGCCGGAAGAAAACCGCCAGTCGGGACGGACAGCGTGGATCAGCATCATCTCGGCGATGTTCTCGCGGGTGAGAAGGCCCACGAGCCTTCCCCCTGAATCGACCACGATCTGGGCCTTGAGACCCTCGCGGTTCATCGCCGCCATGGCCTCCTCGAGGGGTTGAGTGTCGCGCACCGGCTCGGCCACGCGCATCACCTGGGCCACCGGCGTTTCTGGCCCGTCTTGGCGCAGCGTCGCAAGAAGGTCCTCGCGGTCGAGGAGGCCGACCGGGCGCCCTTCCTCGTCGACCACCGGAAAGTCGCGCTGCGGACTGGCCAACAGCGCCGTCACCGCATCGGCCAGGGAGGCAGAGCGCGGCAGGCTGGCGACCTTCGCCTCCATGCCGGCCGCCACCTTGAGGTCATGGGCGAACCAACGGAAGTCGCTGGCCTGCTGCTCCGAGGCGGCGGCGATATAGATGAACAGGCCGATGAAGATGAGAAAGGGATTGTAGAACAGTCCCAAGACCACGAAGACCACGGCGAAAGCCTGACCGATGCGGGCGGCAATGCGGGTGGCTTGCGGCAATCCTAGTGCCATGGCGAGAAGGGCCCGCAGCACGCGGCCGCCGTCCATGGGAAAGGCCGGCACCAGATTGAACAGCACCAGCGCGGCATTTGTGTAGGCAAGCCGCTCGACAAGCGAAGCTCTTTCGAAATCGAGGCTCCACAGCGCACCCGGACCGGCGCG
>JACQDO010000070.1 GCA_016201085.1 Hyphomicrobiales bacterium
CTCGTGGCTCCAGCCGCGCTCTTCCAGTTCGGGATAAAGGGCGATCGGTTCCTGGTCGAAATGGCCGACCAGCGGCGCGTCGATGTCGCCGCTTTCGATGGCGCTGAGCACCGTCGCGGCTGGCTCGGCAATGCCGCGCAGGTCGATATGCACGCCGTCCTCGCTCCGCCACATGCGGGAGCCGTCCTTCGGCGCGGCGTGGTTATGACGATGGTGCAAGGCAGGCCCCTCCCGCTCTGGCCGTCAGGCGCATAAATCGGTACCACAATGCGTAATTATATGCTATCGATTTCTGCGAGCGGAATCGAGAGGGCGCCCACCGTGGCGGCAGCGAGAAAAAAGCGCGCAGCAAAGACCGACGCCGAGGTGGGAGTGCGGCGCGTCAAGGCGGCCGACATGACCAACGTGATCGAGCTCGATGCCCACATCACCAAAGTGCCCAAGGCGGACTACTGGAACGACGTGTTCAAACGTTACGGCCGGCAGCGGCTGCACGAACGCTTCTTCCTGGTGGCGGAGGATCGCGTCGACCGCGAGAACCCGCGCCTGCTCGGCTTCATCATCGGCGAGGTGCGCGCCTGGGAATTCGGCTCGACGCCCTGCGGCTGGGTGTTCGCGCTGTCGGTCGACCCCGACGCGCGCCTGCACGGCAGCGGCCGGGCTCTGCTGGATGCGATCTCGGCCGCATTCAAGAAAGCCGGCGTCAGCAAGATGCGCACCATGGTCGAGCGCAACACCATGCTGCAAATGCTGTTCTTCCGCAGCGAGGGCATGATGGCCGGGCCCTATATCCAGCTCGAGAAGGACCTCGATTGAACGGGCAACGCGGCTCCGACATGGCCGGCACAACGAAGGCGACGTCATGAGACTGCAGATATCGACCCAGCTTGCCATCTTCGCGGCGCTTGAGCTGGCTGCGCGCGAAGGCCAGCAATTGTCGGTCGCCGACATCGGCGAGAAATACGGCGTCTCCAGCCACCACCTGGCCAAGGTCATGCACGTCATGGGCCGCGCCGGGCTGGTGCGCTCCGTGCGCGGCGCCGGCGGCGGCTACCAATTCGCCGGCAATGCGCGGCGCACCACGCTGCTCGACGTGGTGCAATTGTTCGAGGACGCCAACTCCGCCGAGCGGGAGGGCGGCGCTGCCGATGCCACGCCGGAGGGCCAGGCCTTGCGTCAGGTGCTGAGCGAAATCGACGACATCGCCCGCGCCACGCTCGGCTCCATCACCATCGCCACCATGCGCAAGCTGGTCGAGCGCAACGCCAGCGGTAACGGGCGGCAGCCGAAGACCGGCCAGCAACGTCCGCGTGGTGAATTGGCTTCCTGAAGCGAGACGAAAGCCGCGCGCGGGTCTTCCATAACAAGATCATTCAATCTAAACGGATCGCACTCTAAGGTCTGAATTCGTCTGCGCTATAGAAATTGTGCGTTGCAGCATAAATAGAAGTATTGCCACGGACAATTCTTGATCAAGATCAAGGCGGCAAGGGCTACCGCCTTCATGAGTAAAACAATGTGTGTGGCTTGAGGCGTTCCATCCATGTCCTCAAAACTGACGGCCGGCGATCTCCAGATCATCACGCGTATCGCGGTGTTTCGGGGACTGAAGGCGGAGACCGTCGAGCAGATCATCGCGCCGGCAACTGCCATGATGTTGCGGCCGCATGAATGGATCGCGCGGCAGGGCGATCCGGCCACGGCGTTTTTCATCATTATCGACGGCTGGGTGAAGCTTTACCGCAGCGCTCCCTCCGGCGACGACACCGTCATCGAGATCATGACCAAAGGCGAGAGCTTCTCAGAGGGGGTTGCGTTCACCGGCAACCGTTATCTCGCCACCGCCGAAGCGGTGACCGAAGCGCGCGTCGGCCGCATTCCGGCCGATCATCTGGTGCGCTGCATCCGGCAGAGTCCCGATATCGCCCTGGCGATGATCGCCTCGATCACGCAGCACCTGCATTATCTCTTGCAGCACGTCGAGCAGCTCAAGGCGCAAAGCGGCGTGCAGCGGGTGGCCGAGTTCCTCGCCTCGCTGTCGCCGGCGGAGCAGGGCCACTGCTCGGTGGCGCTGCCTTACGACAAGATCCTGATTGCCGGCCGGCTCGGTCTCACGCCCGAGTCGCTGTCGCGCGCCTTCGCGAGGCTGCGCACCATCGGCGTCGTCGTCGACGCCTCCCACGTCATGGTCAAGGACGTCGCCAAGCTACGGGCGCTGGCGGCCGACGATCGCAGCGCGGTGCGCGGCACTTTGCGCCCGGTGCGCTGAACTAATCCGAACTGAACAGCAGGGACGTACCAATGTCACGCATATCTGCCGCATGACCGCGTTCTGCATCGACAAGCCGGCCTATCTCGCCGGCCGGCGCGAGCTCGGGCGCATCTGGAAAAAGCTGATCGGCAATCACTTCCCGGCGATGAGTATGATTTTCGTCGCCGACCTACTCGACACGCCGGCCAAGATCGAGCTGGAGGCGACCGCGGTGGTTCCTTGATTCACTCGCGTCATGGCCGGGCTTGTCCCCGCCATCCACGTCCTGCTTTTTCTGACAAATCGTAAAGACGTTGATGCCCGCGACAAGCGCGGGCATGACGAAGCGAGTCAGCCCGTCACTTCCGCGAACAATTACGTCGTCAGGCGACGCGAGCGATATGTCTCATGGCCAACAAGGTGCGTGAGGTTCGTCTGATTTACCCTCGCACCGCGCCGCCACCCGAACCCTTGCACACGCTGGGCACGCGCACACATTTGCCATGGTAGCAGACCCGTTCGTAGCAGGCCCCGCCGGTCTGAGCGACCGAACTGTCGCCAGGCAAGAAGCGCATCGAGCCTGTTGCGGGCGACAGTCCGACGCTCGTAACCACGGCTGCAAAGACGAGCGGAAACTTCCACGATTTCAAACCGTGTTTAAGCATTGTCGCCCGCGGTCGCTTAGTTTTTTACACATCGCTCCGGATTATGAGCGCAATGATAGCCAGTAGGGCACGAGACGCAGGTAGGCTTGGGCGGTGCGGGCTGCGCCGACGAAAGCACGACCAAGGCGGTGAGGGTTGCCCCTAGCACCGTCACAAGCGTGACAAGACCAAGCCAATTCTTCGCGCGACTGATCTTCTGCAAAATGCTGGACATAAACCGACCTCCCCGGATGAATTTATATTGAGCCCGCACATCGGATCGTTATGTGTGTTTGCCACAATCATAGGTGCACTGATCTGAATCAATCGCGACGATATAACGCATGTACCGGCTTTTCTTGCGGCGCTTGGTGACAAGCAGCCTTGTCCGCCGCGATCATCTCTCGCACTGCAACAACTGTCGCAGGGCGAGAGTTTTCCGGCACTTGCGTGTTGTGGGCGCAGGAATGAGCAGAGTGTGCGGTTCAGCCCGGTGCTTGCGCGAACAATTGCGCCGTCAGCCGGCGCGCCAGCGCGGCGGCGGTGAGGCGCCGGTAATTGGCCGAGACCAGCGTGGTACGCATCGGCTGCACCTGTTTCTGCACCGCGCGATCGATCGCCTGCAGCAGCTTGTCGTCGAGCGTCCGCCCGGCGAAGGCATCGGTGCCTTCGAGCAAAAACGGCCGCGAATTGGTGCCGGTCAGCGCGATGCGCAGCGAGGCGATGGCTTTGTCCTTGACGCTGAGCGCCACCGCGACGCCGGCGAGCGGGAAGTCGATCGCCCCGCGCTGGCGCACTTTCTCATAAGCCGAGACCGGCGCCTGGGCCGGCAGGTGCACGGCCACCAGCAGCTCTCCGGCGGCCAGCGTCAGATGCGCCTTGCCGTCCTCGACATAGAGTTCGCTCAGCGGCACGCGCCGCTGGCCTTGCGATCCCGCGATGTCGATCTCGGCGCCGAGCGCGAGCAGCGCAGGCGCCAGATCGCCGGAAAAGGCAGCATGACAGCGCTGGCCCTGCGGCGCGACGTGACAAGTCTCGCCGCGGTTCTTCAGGCAATAGGCGTTGGCGGACCGCCACCATTCGCTCTGATTGTAATAGATGCAGCGGGTGTCGAGGCACAGATTGCCGCCAACCGTGCCCATGGTACGGTGGGCGGGGCCGGCGATGGCCGCGGCCGCTTGCGCCAGCGCGCGATATTTGTCGGCCACGATGCTGTTGCGGGCCAGCGTGGCGATGGTGACGCCGGCGCCGATGGTCATGCCCTGCGCGTCGGTCGTGATTGCAGTCAGATCATCGATGCCGGACAGGTCGACCAGCCGATCCGGGCTGGCGATGCCGCGCCGCATGTTGACCAGAAGATCGGTGCCGCCGGCAACGTAGCGGCTGCCCGGGTGCTTGGCGCAGGCCGCCACCGCTTCCGCGACGGTGCCCGGCTGCACGAGATTGAAATCGGCCATGGGTGCGGTCATGAGGCGGCCTTCACGCTTTTGGCAAGCCGCGCCTGCCGCCGGCGCTGGGTCAGCGCCTCGATGACCCGGTCCGGTGTCACCGGTAACTCGTTGAGGTCGAGGCCCAGCGCGTTGGCGATGGCGTTGACCAGAGCCGGCGGGA
>JACQDO010000073.1 GCA_016201085.1 Hyphomicrobiales bacterium
AATAGCGGATGTGGTTGCTGCCGGCGGCGCGTTCGCTCACCGGCACGCCGTAGCGATGGGTGGCGCGGAAGCGGATGGTGATGCGCGGCATGCCGGCGATCGGCTCGACGATGCGCACGAGCTGCGGCGGGCGAAAGGTGCGGCCGAAGTTCTGGAAACGCGGCGCGAAATCGGTGATGCGTACGGCGGCGCCGTCGCTGTCGGTAATCTCCGTCACCACGATGGCGGTGTTGCGCAGATAATTCGAGCGGATGTCGACCTGGCGATCGAGCACAACGTCGGTAAAGCCCTTGTCCTCGTCGCCCGACAGCAGCCGGCAAAATACCGGATCGCCGTCATAGCGCGGCAGGCACCACCACACGATGCGCGAGGACGGCTCGACCAGCGCCGCGGTGCGCCCATTGCCGATCACCGCCAGATCGAGTCCGTAATCGGTCATGCGCGCCCCATCCGTCCGTTAGCCCCCAACACTTGCAGCGCCTGTCGCACATGCGCCGGAGATTCGAATGTTCCGGCGAGCCCGGGAAACTGCCGCGTCACCGAAAATCCCATACCGCCCAGATCCGGCAGCACCTGAAACACCGATTCATCGGTGACGTCGTCGCCGACGAATACCGGCATGCGCCCAGCAAACGGCGCCAGCCGCATCATCCGGCGCACGCTTTCACCCTTGTTGACCGCCGGCCGTTTGACTTCATACATGGCCTTGCCCGGCAACACTTCCGTCGTGTCGTTGGGAAATGCCGCGCAGCAAGTCGCGATGTGGTGCAACAGCCAATGCTCTTGCTGCGGCGCGTTGCGGAAATGCAGCGCCAGCGAATAGCCCTTGTCCTCGACCACGATGGCGGGATCGTGCTTTTCCGCCTGCGCCAATTGCCGGCGCAAGGCCTGCGGCAAGGACGGCACCGCAATGACCGCTTCGGACCCGTGCGCGCGCATCTCCGCGCCGTGCCCGCCGATCGTCGGCAGCTTGAGCGGCATGAACAGGCGGTCGAGGTCGGCAATCGGGCGGCCGCTGACCAGCGCCAGCGCGCCGCCGGTCAATTCGAGAAGACGTTGCAGCGAGACCCGCAAATCGTCGGAAATCCGCACCTCGAACGGCGACGGTCCGATATCGATCAAGGTGCCGTCGACGTCGAGCAGAATTGCAATCTTCGCCGGATGGAGGCGCGCGAAAACTTCCATGACCGCGTCGTTAACAATGGGCTGCGTCAGCATATCCATAATGACAATCGATGCGGCGGTAGATTTGTTCCAGCGCTAGCGCGCGGTCACCACGACATCGCCGTCGACGCCGGCGACCACCTTGAATTCGCGCTCGAACACTTTGCCCTCGTTGCGCGCGATGGCGCGATATTCGCCCTCGGCCAGGATCACGCGCGGAAAGGCGCCGATCGATTCCTTGATCACGTCGCCGCCGGGGGTGAGCACCGACCAGGCGGTATTGGCGAGCGCCTCGCCGCCCTTCTCGCCCACCAGCTTGAGCGTGATGGCGGCGGCGCGGTGATTGACGGTGACGTCGGTGAGCTTGCCGGCCGCCACGCGGATGTCGGAGCGCACCACCGAATTGGCGTCGCCGTAGTTCGACACGATGTAATAGGTGCCCTCCGGCATCACCACCACGTCGCCGGTCATCACGTGCTCGGCGATCGGGCGGCGGTCGCCGGCTTCGAACTGGCTGCCTTTGTAGACGTCGAATGAAATCTGCCCGGCCGGGACGCGCACGTCGCCGACGCGGCCCTCGATGCGCAGGCCGCCGGCCGGAAGTTCGAAGTCCTCGCGCAAGGTCGGTCCGCGCAAGGTCACCGGCTTGACCGCGGTGGCCAGCCCGAAGCCGACATGCACGATATAAGAGCCGGCCGGCAGCACCAGCATCGGTGCCGGCGATTTGTCTTCCTTGATCAGCTTGAAGCCGCCGCCCGGCTCCGGCTTGGCGGAATAGACGCGCCAGGTGAGACCGCCCTCGATGACGTGTGCTTCCTTGCCGAAGCGCGCGCTGAGCGCGAGCGCGACCTGTCCGGCCGGCACCGCCGGCATCTGAGCGAGCGGCGCGGTCGGCACCAGCGGCGTTTGCGACGCAGGCGCCAGCATGCCGCCGCCCAAACCAAAGACGTCGCCGCGCCCGCCCGACCCGGGCGAAATGGAGCCGATCGAGGGCGTCGCCGAAAACAGCGAACTCGACGACTGCGCCAAAGCCGTACTGGGAATGGCGGGGTTGCATGCGAGCAGCGCCAGCATGAGCACGAATGCTGTCCCTGGCCGGGCGCGGGCTGCGGCAAATGCGGTGGCGGCGCTCATGTTCCGTTTTTCGGTCCAAATCGCGGCGATTTCAAGCCGGGACGTGAGTTTACCATACCGAACCCGCTCATCCGGCTCACCCGGTGCTTATTGCCTCGCCCCAGGCGCCCAGAGTGTGCGCCTTGGCGCTCGCCAGATCGGACCGCGCCACCGGCGTGCCAGCGGCCGAATCATACGGCTCCGCGGCGATCGCCTGTAGCCCGGCTTTGGCGTCGGGATCGGCGAGCGCGCCGGCGAAGCGCTGCTCGTCGCGCCATGTCCATCGGCCGCGCTCCAGCCGCGCATAGACCTGGCCGGTCGCATAGTCGGCGAAGTTGATGACCGGGATGAGACGCGCGCATCGTTTGAGAAATTCGACGTTACTCTCCGGCGCCAGATTGTCGCCGGCATAAACCTCCTCCGGCTTCTGCGCGTGAATGTTGATTTTCCTGAAGCGGTCGATATCGAGCATGCTCTTGATGTCCAGGATGGTCATTTCCCGGTTCCAGCCGAAGGCCACCGTCCGTGGCGGGCAACCTTCCGCGACGCTGTTGTCGAGGAATTCGTAGTGCACGCGCTTTCTGGCATTGAGCGCCCAGGTGAAAAACAATTCCGGCATGCCGGTATAGGCCTCGATGTTATGCGCCAGCAGATCGTCGACGGCCTTATACCTGCCGACCTTCAGTCCGCGTAGCCAGGCGCGCTCGACGGTCATTTCTGGCGGCGTGATCATGAAAAACATGTAGACCAGCTCGCCGAACCGCGTCAGCAAGCGCGCCGTGCCCTTGCCTTCCGCTACCGGCACGAAGCTGTCGAAGCGGAAGCGATCGATCAGCAGGTGCGTCATCTCGCCCGTGGCCGCCTTGGCCGCCATATAGCGATCGAGCTTTTCGTCGATGATTTCGAGTTCGTGCCCCGTCATGGTGCCGGCATATTTATAGGCGGCGCCGAGCGAGTCGTAGTCCAACAGAAACTTGCGCCAGATGTCGGGGCTGATCAGCGCGAACTCTTCCCAAGGCAGATTGAGTTTCTTCGCCAAAATCCGTTGCAGCGGCCGCATCGTGCTTTTTCCGGAGGCGGAGGCGCCCTTGACGTTCATCACGACCGGCTTCTGTTGCGCGGGCAATCGCCGGTAGCCTTCGCGCGCCACCGCCTCTTGAAAAAACGGATCGAGGGCGTCGCCAATGACTTCGCTGCCGTAGTCGTTACAGACCAAGGTGACGGCAAGCTCGGCGAGCAACTCCTTGTTGCCGAACAGCCGGCCGCGCCGACTGATGACGGCCGTTGCGATCCTGCTCAGGGCGTGAAAACAGGATTTGTCCAATCGGTCGTCCGCCGTTTCCGATTTTTCTCGCCACTGTGAAAAGATTCGGCGAACGCGCGCTTCGGCGCCCTCTGCCGGCGGCGCCGGCGGTTTTTTCGGCTTTCCCAAGTTGAACGGCAGGCCCCACCGGCCACTTTCATCGGCCACGACTGCCGGTTTTATGGCTGGCGACAAAAGGTTCGAAAGCTCCTGCATGATCTTTGCCGAAGCCGCGCTCTTCACCTGCTCGAAGAACCGGGCCAGTTCTTCTTGGTGCGGCGAAATATATTTGTTCAGAATGGTCGAGGCGATGGCGCGAAAGTTCGCGCCCAGGTCCCGATACTTGGTCCCGTCGGGAACGGAGAGCCTGGCGGTCACACGGATAAGCAGTTCGTGGACAATCAGTCGCTCGGCGCGGAATGCGACCAGTTCATGCACAGGCAGGCCGCAATAGTCGCTGAGCTCATAGGCTTTCGCCACGCCGGTCGAAACATTCTCGCTGCGGAACATGGTCGAGAGCGGCAAAAACTCGCGCGGCAGCTCCGATTGCAGGCCTGGATTCCAGGCATCGTGCTCGGCCGGTCGCGTTTCAATATTCATAGCTCGACTGCCTGTCTCGGGCCTTGCAAGCAATTCTGAACCTCGCGCAAGGCGCTTGCGAGTCTCCGCCTGAACTGCGCATCATCCATTCCACGAACAGCCGCCCCGCCCGATCGATACCCGATCCTCGCTGCTTCAAGTCCACACACGAAGAGATCGTAATGCCTGACGCCATAGAACTCCTCAAGGCCCGCCGCTCGGTCAAGCCGATGGAGCTTCTCGGCCCCGGCCCGAGCGCGGCCGAAATCGACACCCTGCTTGGCATCGCCTCGCGCGTACCCGACCACGGCAAGCTCACGCCCTGGCGTTTCATTGTATTCGAGGGCGACGCGCGATTGGCCGCCGGCGAGGCTATCGCGAAGGCCTTCCGCGCCGATCGTCCGGACGCCACCCCCGATCAGATCGAATTCGAGCGGACGCGGCTGGCGCGCGCGCCACTGGTGATCGCGGTGGTCAGCCGTGCCGGTCCGCATGTGAAAATCCCGGAATGGGAGCAGCAGCTTTCGGCCGGCGCTTCCGCCATGAGTCTGGTGTTCGCCGCCCACGCGCTGGGCTATGCCGCGAGCTGGATCACCGAATGGTATGCCTATGACCGCCGCGTGCTCGATACGCTGGGCGTGGCGGCCGGCGAACGCATTGTCGGCTTCGTGCACATTGGACGTCCCGCCAAGCCGCCCGAGGATCGCCCGCGGCCGGCGCTGGAGACGATCGTCACGCACTTCAAGGGCTGAGGAATCTTCTGATGTTCTACGAGAATGACAAGCGCGACAAGCGACTGCTGCCGCACGACCCCTTCAAAGCCATCGTGGCGCCGCGTCCGATCGGCTGGGTAACCTCGATCAGCGCAAAAGGCGAGGTGAATCTGGCGCCCTATTCGTATTTCAACGGCGTCAACAGCCGCCCCAATCTGGTGATGTTCGCCAGCGAAGGGCGCAAGGATTCGGTTACCTTCATCGCCGAGACGCGCGAATTCGTCTGCAATCTCGCGACCTGGGACCTGCGCGAGCGGATGAATCTCACTTCGGCGCCACTGCCGCGCGGCGTCAACGAGATGCAGCGCGCCGGGCTGGAAGCCGCCCCCTCGCGTCTGGTCAAGCCGCCGCGCGTGGCGGCCAGCCCCTGCGCGCTCGAATGCAAGCTGATCAAGATCGTCGCCATGGAAACCGCCGACGGCGCGCCGCTCGACTGCCATGTCGTGTTCGGCCAGGTGGTCGGCGTGCATATCGACGACCGCTTCATCGTCGACGGCATCCTCGATACCGCGGCCATGAAGCCGATCGCCCGCTGCGGCTACGACCAATATGCCGTGGTGGAGAGCGTATTTTCGATGATACGGCCAAGCGCCTGATTCCAAATGATTACGAACTAAATCCACGCCGCCGCGTTTAACCTTAATGCCGCCACGTCCCGGCCGGTTGCTGTCACGTTTCCGTCACAGGATTGCGGCAACCGTTTTCACCATATTGGCGTGAGCCTCTTGTCGCGGGGCTAAACCGGTTCGATGATCGGTACGGGGAGATATCGTTCTTGGTATTCGAGGGTCTCTTTACGCGCGTACGCAACGGCGATCGTTCCGCCGACGCGACCACGCAAACCGCGCCGGCCGCCACGCGGCCGACGATCGGGCTTGCGCTCGGCGGCGGCGCGGCGCGCGGCTTCGCGCATATCGGCGTCATGCGCACGCTTGCCGCGCACGGCATCGTACCGGATGTGATCGTCGGCACCTCGATCGGCGCCGTGGTCGGCGGCTGCTATGCCGCCAAACAGCTCGACACTCTGGAGAAGTGGGTGCGCACGCTCAGCGTACGCGGCGTGCTCAGCTATCTCGATATCAGCCTGTCGGGCGCCGGGCTCATTCGCGGCAGCCATCTCGCCAAGCAGCTTGACGACACGCTCTCCGGCGTGCGCATCGACGAGTTGTCGACCCGTTTCGCCGCGATCGCCACCGAATTCAACACCGGCCATGAAATCTGGCTGACCCGCGGCCGAATGGCCGAAGCATTGCGCGCTTCCTATGCGCTGCCCGGAATCTTTCCACCGGTGCTGATCGGCGGGCGCTGGCTGGTGGACGGCGCGCTGGTCAATCCGGTGCCGGTCTCGGCCGCGCGCGCGCTCGGCGCCCGGCTGGTGATCGCGGTCAACCTCAATTCCGATCTGTTCGGCCGCGGCACCATCATCGCCAGCCATGGTTCCGACGATGAGGACGAGGTCTCCAGCGACGAGGCAAAACCGCAAGGTTTGCGCGGCATGTTCGGCGGCGAGCGCACATGGCGTCGGCAATTCCTTGGCCGGCGCGGCCGGCCGGGCATTCCGACCGTCATGGTGGAGGCTTTCAATGTCATGCAGGACCGCATCACCCGCGCGCGGCTTGCCGGCGACCCGCCCGATGTACAGATCAGCCCGCGTCTAGGCGGCCTCGGCCTGTTCGA
>JACQDO010000071.1 GCA_016201085.1 Hyphomicrobiales bacterium
GGCGCGTGAGGAGAACGAGGCCTTGAAGGCGCGCATCGCGGCGCTGGAGGGCAAGGCCGAGAAGCTGGCCAAGAAGGGCAAGGATACCGCCGCCGACTAGGCCCCGACCACCGGTCTTTCCGGCTTTCTTGCCCTTTCCGACACCCCCCGCTATAACCCCGCGCGATACGCGGCCCCCGGCACCCCTGGAGGCTTGCCGCGTTCGTGGGCGGCCAAAAAGCCGCCTTTTCCATTGGCTTAGATGAGGATTCGATCATGGCGTCCGTCCTGGAACTGAAAGCGACGGTGCGTCCGAAAGGCGGCAAGGGGGCCGCTCGGGCAGCACGTCGGTCCGGCAGCGTGCCGGGCGTGATTTATGGTGAAAGCAAACCCCCGATGATGGTCCTCATGGACCATGCCGAACTGCGCAAGCGCATCTATGCCGGGCGCTTCCTCACCACGCTCTATAACCTCGACGTAGACGGCACCAAGCACCGCGTGATCCCGCGCGACTTCCAGCTCGATCCGGTGAAGGACCTGCCGATGCACGTGGATTTCCTGCGCGTGTCGGAAGGCGCCACCATCCGCGTCAAGGTCGCGGTGCACGTGCTCAATTCCGATCAGTCGCCCGGCGTCAAGCGCGGCGGCGCCGTTAACATCGTCACCCATACCGTCGACGTGATGTGCCCGGCCGAGTCGATTCCGGAATCGATCAACGTCGATATTGCCGAGCTCGACATCAACCATTCCAAGCACCTCAGCGAAGTGACGCTGCCGCCGAACGTGCGTGTGATCGCGCAAGGCGACATCACGCTGGTCACGGTGGTGCCGCCGTCCGGCTACGCGGAGGAAATGAAGGCCGCTGCCGAAGCTGCCGCTGCTGCTGCCGCTGCCGCGGCTGCCGCCGCCGCCGCCGGTGCCGTGCCCGGTGCCGAAGGCGCTCCCGCTGCCGCGCCTGGCGCGACGCCGGGTGCCGCGCCCGCCGGTGCTCCTGCTGCGGGCGCCGCGGCGCCTGCCGCCGCTACGCCGGCCAAGCCCGACAAGAAGTGAGGCGGCGTAAAGCTGCCTCACTCCCTTTCGTTTGGACCGATCACGTACTGAGGCGGCAACGCCGGTGAAGCCATGCTGCTTTTCGTCGGCCTCGGTAATCCCGGACCGCAATATGTCGGCAACCGGCACAATGTCGGTTTCATGGCGGTGCAGGCGATCGCGCGCCGCCATGACATCGCGCCGTGGCGCCGGCGTTTCCAGGGCGTGGCGGTGGAAGGCGCGATCGCCGGCGAGCGCGTCCTGCTGCTGCTGCCGGGCACGTACATGAACGAGTCGGGCCGCGCGGTGGCGGAAGCCGCGCATTTCTACAAACTGGAGCCCGGCCAGATCGTGGTGTTCCACGACGAGGCCGAACTGCCGCCCGGCAAGGTGCGGTTGAAAACGGGCGGAGGCAATGCCGGCCACAACGGCCTGCGCTCGATCTCCGAGCATATCGGCAACGACTATCGCCGCGTGCGCATCGGTGTCGGCCATCCCGGCGACAAGAAATTGATGGAACGCTACGTGCTGATGGATTTCGCCAAAGACGAGTGGCCCTGGGTGGAAGCGCTGTGCGAGCTGATCGCCGACGGCGCCGGACTGCTGGTCGAGGGCAAAGATTCGACGTTCCAGAACAAGATTCATCTCGCCATGAGCGCCAAGGGCTTTGTCGACGACAAGGACGAGCCCGCCGCCAAATGACACCATAACAGACAGACGACGCGGACCATTCCATGGGATTTAAATGCGGCATCGTCGGCCTGCCGAACGTCGGCAAGTCGACCCTCTTCAACGCGCTCACGCAGACGGCGGCGGCGCAGGCGGCGAACTATCCGTTCTGCACCATCGAGCCGAACGTCGGCGAGATCGCGGTGCCCGATCCGCGCCTCGACAAGCTGGCGGTGCTCGGGAAATCCGAGCAGATCATCCCGACCCGCATCACCTTTGTCGACATCGCCGGCCTGGTGCGCGGCGCCTCCAAAGGCGAGGGGCTCGGCAACAAGTTCCTCGCCACCATCCGCGAGGTCGACGCCATCGTGCATGTGGTGCGCTGCTTCGAGGACGGCGACGTCACCCATGTCGAGGGCAAGATCGATCCGATCGCCGACATCGACACCATCGAGACCGAGCTGATGCTGGCCGATCTGGAATCCTTGGAAAAGCGCGTCGATGCGCTGGAAAAGAAAGCCAAGGGCAGCGGCGAAGACGCCAAGGCCGCCAAGGAAATGCTCGATCTGATCGAGCGCTCGCTCGTGCTGCTGCGCGCCGGCAAGCCGGCCCGCATGGTCGAGCGCAAGCCGGAGGAGGAGAAGCTGTTCCATTCGCTCGGCCTGCTCACCTCGGCGCCGGTGCTCTATGCCTGCAACGTCGACGAAGCCGCCGCCGCCACCGGCAACGCGTTTTCTCAGCTGGTGGAAGGGCGCGCCAAGGAAGAGGGCGCGGTCGCGGTGGTGATCTCGGCCAAGATCGAATCGGAGATCGCCACGCTGCCGGCGGCCGAACGCGCGGAATTTCTCGCGGCCGTCGGCTTGGCCGAGACCGGGCTCGACCGGCTGATCCGCGCCGGCTACGCGCTGTTGCATCTGGTCACCTATTTTACCGTCGGGCCGAAGGAGACGCGGGCCTGGACCATCACGCTGGGCACCAAGGCGCCGCAGGCAGCCGGCGTCATCCACACCGATTTCGAGCACGGCTTCATCCGCGCCGAGACTATCGGCTACGACGACTTCATCGCCTGCAACGGCGAGGTCGGCGCCAAGGAGGCCGGCAAGATGCGGCTGGAAGGCAAGGACTACGTGGTCGCCGACGGCGACGTGATGCATTTCAGGTTTGCGACCTGAGTTGCGGCCGCAGACGAACCCATGCAAAAAACCTGTCATGCCCCGCGTAAGCGGGGCATCCAATAACCCCGGCGTTCGGTAAGATTGCGCGGATTGTGATTACTGGATCACCCGCCGGGACGCCGCTCGGCGGCCTCGCCGCCTCCGGCTGGCACATCGGCTGCCTGCTGATGCGCATGATCGCCGACGGCTTCGTGCTGGAAGGCAGCTCCATGGGCTCGCCCGGTATCGAGGAGCTGCGCTGGCTCAAGCCGCTGCGGCCGGGCACCAATATCCGCGTGCGTGCCACCGTGCTGGAAACCCGTCGGTCCAACAGCCGGCCGGACATGGGTCTGTGCAAATTTCGTTACGAGGTGCTCGATGAGGCGGGCAGTTGCCTGACCAGCGTGCTCAGCACCTCGATGTGGGGCCGCCGAGAGCCCGAGGCGGCGCCATGAAGTATTTCGAGGACATCAAGGTCGGCGACGTGTTTGCGGTCGGCCGGCACACCTTTGCCGCCGACGAGATCAAGGCCTTCGCGCGGCGTTTCGACCCGCAGCACTTTCATGTCGACGAGGCGGCGGCGGCGCGCTCGCATTTCGGCGGGTTGATCGCCTCCGGCTGGCACACGGCCAGCGTCTGGATGCGGCTGATGGTCGAGTATCGCCGGCGCATGGCCGAGGCGATGCGCGCGCGCGGCGAGCCGGTTGCCGGCATCGGACCGGCGCTCGGCTTCCGTGAGCTGAAATGGCTGAAGCCGGTTTATGTCGGCGACACCGTCGACTACCGCACCGAGGTGATCGAGACGCGCCCGTCGCAAAGCCGGCCGCGCTGCGGCCTGCTGACCTACCGCTCGAGCGGCGTTAATCAGAACGGCGAGCCGGTGCTCTCGTTCGAGAGCACCACCTTCGTCGAGCGCCGGGGTGAGCAGCCATGACCGCGTCGAGCGACAGCGCACAATTGCCCGCGGCGCATAAGAGGGACGAGCGGCGCGCGCTCGGCGTCGCCTGCGGCGCGCATGTGCTGCACGACGGCTATACCGACCTGATCTATGTCATGCTGCCGATCTGGCAGAGCGAATTCGGCCTCGGCTTTGCCGCGCTCGGGCTGATGAAGACGGTGTTCTCCGGCACGCTCGCCGGTTTCCAGATCCCGGCGGGCTTGCTCGCCGAGCGCTTCGGCGCACCGCTGGTGCTTGCGCTCGGCACCGCGCTCGCCGGCCTCGGTTATTGCCTGGCCGGCCTGAGCACGGGCATCGCTTTGCTGGTGGCGGCGCTGTTCGTCGGCGGGCTGGGCGCCAGCACGCAGCATCCGCTTTCCTCCGCGCTGATCGCACAGGCGTTTTCAGGCGTGCGCTCGCGCGCCGCGCTCGGCACCTATAATTTTGCCGGCGACATCGGCAAGATGACGCTGCCGGCGGCGGCTTCGCTGCTGTTCGTGGTGCTGCCCTGGCGCGAGGCGGTGGCGCTGCTGGGCGGCATCGGCGTGCTGGCGGCGATCGCGATCTACCTGCTGATGCCGCGATTGCACGTGGAACCCGCCGCGCCGCGTCCGGCCGAAGACGGTGGACGCGCTGGCGGGGCCGCGCGCGCTTACGGATTTCCGCTGCTGCTGTCGGTCGGGGTCATCGACAGCGCCACCCGTATGGCCTTCCTGACGTTTTTGCCGTTCGTGCTCACCGCCAAGGGCGCCAGCCTGCCGACCGTCGGCCTGGCACTGACGCTGGTGTTCGCCGGCGGTGCCGCCGGCAAGCTGGTCTGCGCCTTCATCGGCGCGCGCATCGGCACGGTGGCGACGGTGTGGCTGACCGAGGCGGTGACGGCCTTCGGCATAATCGCCTTGCTGCCGCTGCCGCTCGATGCGGCGCTGCTGCTGCTGCCGGTGGTGGGCATCGCGCTCAACGGCACCTCGTCGGTGCTGTACGGCTCGGTGCCGGACCTGGTGGAGCCGGCGCGGCGACAGCGCGCCTTCGGCATCTTCTATACCGGCACCATAGGCGCCGGCGCGGTGTCGCCGGCGATCTATGGCCTGCTCGGCGACGCCGTCGGTGTGTCGTCGGCGCTGGTGGTGGTGGCTGCGGTGGTACTGATCACCTTGCCGATCACTTTAATTCTGCGCCCCGCGTTAATTAACGCGTCCTCACCTTGACCTGCCGCACCACCGCCGCCGGCAGCACGTCGAGGTAGGGCCCGAGCACGAAGGCTTCGCCGGAGCCGCTGCCATACATGCGATCGTGCGCGTCGATCATCGCGCGCACCGGACGCACGCAGGCGCCGATCGAGTCGACGATCAGATCGTTGATTTCGTCCGGCCGCATGTCGGGGCTATAGCGCGGATCGGCGGCGACATTGCGCACCACGCAATCGGTCGCCTGCCGCACCAGCGGCAGCAGCGAGGCTTCCTTCCGGTGCACCGACATGCGCAGCCAGCTGGCCGGATCGGCGGCACGGGGTATGTGGGTATCGAGCGAGACATTCAACACAAGCGACATTCCGAACATCGATTCGAGAATCATCCCTCGGGCCCCGCGAATCAGAGTCTGTAACGTTGGTACCAAGGCCGGAGTCGCGCTGCACGCGAAACTTGGGAGACGCGCTAAGCGATTCTGACGACTCATGTTTTTGGTTCGACGCGTGCTGGAACCGTAGCGCCCCGATGCCGTTGTGCTTTTGTTATGTCACCGCGCTCAAACCGTATCAGGAAGTCCGAACCCGAGTTCACGCTTGCTCACGGCGCGGACGCGCCGATGCGCGCCGATCAGGCGGCCTTGTTGTGCCGGCTTGCGATCAATGCCTATGAGCCGGACGCATTCCGCCCGCATTTGACGCAAGCCGAAGCGGCGCGGCGGATCGCGATGCTGCAAGCCAAACTGAAGTTCATGGACGAGCCGCCGCACACGTTGTGAGCGGAACTCACCGGCGTGCGACAGGAACCGCATCGGGCGCGGCCGCGTTTCTTGTGCTGAAAGCCACACAGGCAGGAGGAACTCATGACACAATTTCGCCAAACCGCGTGTCTTGCGGCGATCGCCGGCGCGCTGCTCGCCGGCGCGACGACGGCGAAGGCGCAGACCACCGTGATCACGCGTGAGCCGGTGGAGACGCGGACCATCGTGACCGAGCAGCCGCTGCAACTCACGCCGGTGCAGCGTCGAACCATCTACCGCACCATCGTGCAGGAACGCGTGCGGCCGGCGCAGCCGACCGTCGAGTATCGCGTCGGTATGCGAGTGCCGCAGACCGCTCAGGTCTACACGGTGCCGGAAACGATCGCGGTCGAAGTGCCGGCGATCAAATCCTACAAGTACATGATGGTAAACAATCGCGTCGTGCTGATCGACCCGGCCACCAGCGAAGTGGTGGAGGAGATCGTCGACTAGAACGCTCGCTGACGATGGCTTGCGGCCCGGCGCTGCGAGCGCCGGGCCGGCGTGCAATTTTTCGGTGTACAATATTTACCTTTCCCGGGCCGGTCAGGCATGCCTGGTG
>JACQDO010000050.1 GCA_016201085.1 Hyphomicrobiales bacterium
CTGCCGACGGCGCGTCGAGGCCGGCGAGGATGTTGAGCACGGTGGTCTTGCCGCAGCCGGAATGGCCGATGGCGCAGACGAATTCGCCGCGCGCCATCGACAGCCACAGGTCGTCGAACACCGTGGTGGCGCCGCCGCCGGGCGCGGGGAAGCGGCGCGAAATGCCTTCGATGGAGATGAATTTGTCGGACATGCTCACTCCGGGAACGTCACCAGCCGGGTGAGCCGCGCCAGGACGAGGTCCAACATCATCCCCACCACCCCAATCACCAAAATCGCCGTAATCACATTCGTAATCGACAAATTATTCCATTCATTCCAGACGAAGTAACCAATGCCGGTTCCGCCGACCAACATCTCGGCCGCGACGATCACCAGCCAGGCGATGCCAATGGAAATGCGCATGCCGGTGAGGATCGTGGGCGCCGCCGCCGGCAGGATGATAGTGAAGGCACGGCGGAAGGTGCCAACCTCAAGCGTTTTCGCGACGTTGAGCCATTCGCTCCGCACCGAGGCCACGCCGAAGGCGGTGTTGATCATGGTCGGCCACAGCGAGCAGATGAAGATCACGAAGATCGAGGACAGGCCGGAGTCCTTGATTGTGTAGAGCGCGAGCGGCATCCAGGCGAGCGGCGAGATCGGCTTCATGACCTGAATGAAAGGATCGAGCGCCTTGCTCAGCAACGGTGACATGCCGATCATGAAACCGATCGGCACCGCAACAATAACCGCCAGGAAATAGCCGATGGCGACGCGCGCGATAGAAAATGCGAGCTGGATACCGACGCCCTTGTCGTTCGGCCCGTTGTCGTAAAAGGGATGCCGCGCGTGCTCCCAAAGCTTGGCGCCGACATCGAGTGGCCCCGGCATGGCCGATTTGCCTTGGGTCGCCGTCGCGCCCATTAGCATGGCGTATTCCGGGCTCATCTGCTGCCACAGCCTTCTTGATCTTGAAGCTCTTGAGATAGTCCTCGGGCGTGGTGGGATCGAAGGTCTTGCCCATGACCACAAAGCTCTTCGAGGTGGCTGCTGGCGGCGTGAGACCGACTTCCTTCATGAGCTTGGCTGTGTCGGTTGCGAGGTAGACCTCCTGCGCCACCTTGTTGTAATCGACGTCGCCCTTGACCTGACCCCAGCGCTTCATCTGGGTCATGATCCAGACCGCAAACGAGTGCCAGGGGAACGGATCGAAATCGATGCGGTCAGGCACGACTTTCACATTGCCGAGACCGTCGGCGAAGGTGCCGGTGAGAACCTGCTCAACCACCGTCACCGGCTGATTGAGATAATTGGCCGGCGCGATCGCCGCCGCGATCTGCTTGCGGTTCTCCGGCTTGGTGGCGAAGGCCGTGGCGTCGATGATGGACTTGAGCAGCGCGGCATAGGTGTTCGGCGTCTGGGTGACGAATTCCTTCGACGCGGCGAAAGCGCAGCACGGATGCCGGTCCCAGATATCCTTCGACAGGATATGAATGAAGCCCACGCCGTCATAGACCGCACGCTGGTTGACCGGATCGGGCGCCAGGAAGCCGTCGATATTGTCGGCGCGCAGATTGGCCACCATCTCCGGCGGCGGCACGGCGCGTATCTGGATGTCCTGATCCGGATCGATGCCGTGCTCGGCCACGTAATAGCGCAGCAGATAGTTGTGCATCGAATAATCGAACGGCACCGCGAACTTGAAGCCCTTCCAGCTTTTCGGATCGCGCTTGTCCTTATGCTTGATGGCCAGCGTGATAGCCTGGCCGTTGATGTTCTCCACCGCCGGCATCGTATAGGGGATCGGATTGGAACCGGCGCCCATGGTGATGGCGAGCGGCATCGGCGACAGCATGTGAGCGGCGTCGTATTCCTTGTTGAGTGTCTTGTCGCGAATCACCGCCCAGCCGGCAGTCTTGATCACGTCGACATTGAGCCCGTGTTTCTCGTAGAAGCCCATCGGCTTGGCCATGATGATCGGCGTGGCACAGGTGATCGGGATGAAGCCAACCTTGAGGTCCTTCTTTTCGACCGGTCCGGATGCGGCGAACAATTCGGTCGCCGTCTTCAGCGGGAAGAACTGGGAGACCGCGGCGAGCGCGGTCGAAGCGCCGAGCGCTTGCAGGAATTGGCGGCGGCCGGCGTCCTTCGGAAACATCGCGCGCATCACCGCCGAAGCAACGATGCCCTCGTAGCGTTTCTCCTCGCTGCCGACCGGCGCGCACTGCAGTTGCATGGCGCCGTCGCGAGCGTGCTCGGCTTCGCTGACGTGGCGGCCGCATGAACAGCCGGTGCTGCTCAATCGGCGCGACGGGTCGAATGGATTGTCGAATGTAGACATGGCGACGTCCCCCGTTTTGGTCCGGACCTGGACCGGCGTTGTGGGGTTATTTGCAATGCCCATGCCAGCGAGGCTTCGGCATGTTATGAAGGCATAACGGATGCTTTTTCAGTCGCAAGTGCACTGCCAAGTGAAAAAGACTGCCTATTTCTTGGGCAAACGCTCGAACCTTCGGCAAACAAGGCTGTTAGCTAAGCGGACATAACACCCTCAAACTGCGATGTCCGCTTCTAAAAGCGACATTGGCCGCGTGTCTATGAGTCCACGCCCAAAGTCCCATCCACGCCGAACTCCGCGTCCTCCGCCAGCCAGGTGCGCACCGGTGCGTGCGCCCGCCCGCTCGCTTGCGCCGCGTAGCCGTAATGGCGCGCCAGCCGGTCGAGCGCGAGCTGCAATACGACCTTGGCCGAACGCGTCGGCCAGGCGCGTTCGCGTTCGACATCGTCAAGCTTCTTGAGAAAGCAGCAGACATCGAGCAGAAGTCCGGCGAATTCCGGACCGACCGTATCGAGCGCCTGTTGCACGCGCCGCCGCGCCGCGACCATGGTCTCGGTGAAATCGCGGGCGCGATTGCTGCCGCTCTTGTCGGACGAAATCGGACTGGCCCAATTCGAGGTCGTGCGCGGCATCAGATTGGCGCAAGTGAAATCGGCGCGCAGACGCTCGCCCGCCTGCAACTGATGCGGCCCGCTATAGCTGCGGCCGTCGCCGCCGCGGCGGCGGGCAAGCCAGGCGAGCGGACTTTCTCCCTCGTCGACAAGGACGCTGGCCGCGCCAAGTTCGGTCGCAATCTGGCGCTGCGCCAAGGCAAGATGCCGGGCGCGAAACGCATTGATATCCGGCTGCTGCGACTCCGCCATGCGTTTTGCCGGCTTGCGATTTTTTCCGCTCATGGACACACCTGCGGCCGAATGCGCATGTCGCGCGCGATGTCGGCACAAACGCATTCGAGCATGTCGAGCAGCCGATCGATGTCGGGATCGTCGCGCCGCAGCTCGACCAGCTGGCAGGCATGGGCGGCCGTGGTGTGGTGACGATGGAATATGCGGCCGACGGCGCTGAGGCTCAAACCCATCGCCACGTGCGCGAGATACATCGCGCTTTGCCGCGCAAAGGCGACACCGGCGGTGCGGCGCGAAGCTGCCCGCAACTCGCCGGCGGGGACCGCGAAGGCCGCGGCCACCGCCTCTTCCATCAGCCGGCGGGCGATTTTGTAGCGAAACGAAGGCCGCCGGCGGCGGCGCGGCCTATGGGAGTATTCGATTAGCGTCATCGGCGAGACCCCATGCAGGAATATTTCCCGCATCATCGCCGCAAACAAGGGGCTGAGGATAACTTTTTTTCCTATTGCAAGCCTTTGAGTAACTTCATTTATTTAGCCACATGGATGTTTATGGGGCATAAAATAGGAATATGCGCCCGATGGCGGCTGTTCAGCCGCCGGCGCAACGCACCGTTTCGACGACCATCGCTATTTGGCGCGGCGGCGGCGCTGCTGGCCGAGGCCCATCTGCTTGGCGAGCTGCGAGCGGGCGGCCGCATAATTCGGCGCCACCATTGGGTAATCGGCGTTGAGGTCCCATTTGTCGCGATATTGTTCGGGCGTCATGTTGTATTGCGTGCGCAGATGACGCTTGAGCGACTTGAACTTCTTGCCGTCCTCCAGACAGATGATGTATTCGGGCGTAATCGACTTCTTGACCGACACGGCCGGCTTGAGCGGCTCGGCCGGCGCATCGCCGGATTTTCCCGAGACGCGGGCCAGCGCCGCATGCACCTGATTGATCAAGCTGGGGATTTCGCCGGCTGGCACCGTGTTGTTGCTGACATAAGCGGACACGATTTCCGCCGTCAGTTCGATGTACTTTCCATCGCCCGTGCTGTCGCTCATGGAAGCCGCCCCGCTATCGCTCGGCCGCCGGATCAGGCGAACCGCAGAAGGCCTGTGACGAAGGGTGTTCCCCTTTCGCTGAGAACGCAAAAACGCGTCCGCGAACTTAAGACCTATATTTGAACTTTACTATCGGACTTCAATTACCGCAAGAAAAACTTGGGTCTTGAATAGCAATTACACTTCGTATTTCTGTGATGCTTCTGTGATGCTATTGAATACAAGGCCCGGCCGGCAAACAGCCCGGGCCCGTCAAGCGGACATTGCCAACGAAGACGCCACCCGCGCCAAGCGGGCGGCGTCTGAATTGGCTGCGTTCTACGAATTCTTTTCCAGGTGGCTGCGCAATTCGTTGATCGAGC
>JACQDO010000085.1 GCA_016201085.1 Hyphomicrobiales bacterium
ACGATCAGGATCGCGCGGTAGCTCTCGCGCAGGTTGATCTCGTTGATCGGCGTTGTCGGTTCGTTGCCGCCGACGATGAGCTGGAAGCTGAGAAATCCCGGCAGCCCGAGATCGCGCAACAGCCGGCGCGGCTGCCGCATGTGCACCAGCCAGGTCTGGATCCAGCCCTTGAACCAGCGCGTGCGCTGGCGAAGCCAGGGGCCGAACCGCGCCGGCGCCTCCTCATAGGTGGTCGAATCGATCACACCCGATCGATAGCCGAAGCGCGCCAGCCGCATGCCGAGATCGGCATCCTCGGTGACATTATAAGGATCCCAGCCGCCGACCTCGCGTAGCGTCGCGGTATGGAAATGATTGGATGAGCCGCCGAGCGGCAGCGGCAGTTGCAGGGCGGCCAGCCCCGGCAGAAACACGTCGAACTGTCCGGCATATTCGGCCGTATAGAGACGCGTGAGCCAACTGTCGGCGGTGTTGTCGATGCAAAGCCGCGCCTGCACGCAAACCAGATCGTCGCCGCCGGTGCGAAACGCCTGCAAGGCGCGGCGAAGCTGGTCCGGTTGCGGACGGTCCTCGGCATCGTAGATCACCGTGAATGTGCCGCGCGCGAACGGCAGCGCGACGTTGAGCGCCTTCGGTTTGGTGCGCGGGCCGGCAGGCGGCACCGGGATCACGGCGATCGGAATGCGGCTGCCGCGGGCGGCGATCGCCGCGCGCGTGTCGCGATCGTCGGCTTCCACCGCGAGAATGACGTCGAGTTTCTCGGCCGGATAGTCAAGCCGCTCGATGGCCGAGAGCAGTCCGTCGACGCTGGCCGCTTCGCGATACAGCGCCGCGATGACGGTGTAGTTCGGCAGTTCGGCATCGGGCAGGCGGGGTGAGGGATCGCGCCTGTGCGCCCCGACAAAAACGCCGGTCAGCCGCAATCCGAGCCAGGCCAGGAAGACGGTCGCCAGCATTACCTCGAACACCAGCGCCGTCGTTGCCGGCGCCACGGCGGCGATCGCAAGCGTCGACAGTCCGATCAGCGCGGTGCGAACGATGTAGCCGCGCCAGCGCGGCGGCGCGGCCGAGAGCATCGGCGTTGCTTGCTTGAGCCGTTCCGACGCGCTGGCGGCGAGCGCCGAGCCGGCATAGCGCAACACGAAACGATTGAGACGCTCGCTGCTGGTGAAGCGAAAACGCCGCGCCCGCGCCGGTGTGTCTTCGATCATGGCCATGATATTGCGCGCCGCGGTGCCGCGCGGCGCCACCACGAGATAAAGCTCGTCGTCGATGGCGAGCGGCAACAGGCCGGCGGCGGCGGCTTCGATCAGGCGCCGGTCGTCGATCGGACAGAGCGTGCGCGCGATGCCGTCGAGCGGCTCGAACGCCACGTCGAGCCGCGAAGCCAATGCGCGCAGATAGGTTTCCTCGCTAAGCCGGCCGGCGGCGATCAGAACGCGGTCGGCGCCGACACCGAGTGCCGCCGCGCGTTGCTCGGCCGCCGCCAGCACGTCGGCGGCGAGCAGCGAACGGACGCAGTCGATTTCCGGGAAGCGCGCCGTATCGGCGGCGTCGGTTGGCAGCCATGCGTCGGTCGCGAGATTGCGTTCCGTCACGCGACCGACAGCCGCCGCGCGGGCAAGCGCCGCGCCGATACGCACGCCGTACTCCATGCCGCTTGATCCCCGCACGCACGCGTTGTAGCGAATGCTAGTGCAGGTACAACCTTGCCGCAACCGCTAATTGTATTGTGGCGTGCTGCCGGGACAGGCTTCCCCGGCCGCCGTTGGCCGGCCGCGGGCGTTGGTGCTAGAAGCCGCTGCCATGTCGGACTTCCTGTCGCAATATCTTGTGCCGATCGCCATCGTGGCGGTGGCGATCGTGCTGCTGCTCGGCCTCGTCAATATGATGCGGGGCGGCTCGCCCGACCGCTCGCAAAGGCTCATGCGGCTGCGCGTGCTGCTGCAGTTCATCGCCATCGTGGTAATTATGGCGACGATCTGGGCAATGGGCCGCTGACACGCGCGGGGCTTGAGCCTAATCGGCACGGTGAGCCGGCGATGTCGAATCAGCCCCGATTTTCCTATAAACGCCGTGTCCAAACGGGTGCGATTTGGGCGTAGCAACATGAGCATCGACACGGTAGTATATTAATGAGGTAGGGGTTCTTCCGATCTTCGAATTCCGCGGCTGATTCACAGACCATGCTTGCATTGAGGGGCATAAAAATGCGTGCGAAATTAGTTGGCACGTTGCTGCTTGCAACTTCTTTATGCTTCGGCGCCGCGCCGATCGCTTCCGCCGCCGACATGCCGGCCAAGGCGCCGGTCCTTAAGGCGCCGGCCACTGTCGCGACGAGTTGGACCGGCTTCTATGTCAATGGCGGTATTGGCTATGGCATGTGGGCCGCCGACACGACGACGGTGAACCCGATAACGGGGGCGTGCCGTCTCTGCACGACGCAAGTTCAAGGCGGCAAAGGCTGGCTGGCCAAGATCGGCGTCGGTTACGACTATCAGTTCAGTCCCAAATTCGTCGCCGGGGTGTTCGGCGACTTCGATATTTCGAGCCTGAAAGGCACCATACAGGATCAGGACCCGTTCTTCGCCGGCGAGATCAAACAAACGTCGGCCTGGGCGCTCGGCGCTCGCGCGGGTTGGCTCGTCACTCCAGAGACATTGACGTACGTGAACGGCGGCTACGCCGGTGCGCGCTTCTCCGGTGCGAATCTCGTCTCCACGTTTGACGGCACAGGCTCTGGAAACTCGACACCGGCATTTACCGCCAACGGCTGGTTCATCGGCGGCGGCGCGGAATCGATGCTGGCGCCGAACTGGTACTGGCGCAATGAGTACCGGCTGGCGAATTACGGCAGCAAGACGCTCTCGGATACGGGCGCGCTAGGCACTGGATCCAGCATCACCTTCAAGCCCACCGTTCAGACTGTGACGACACAACTGGTCTACAAATTCAACGGGGGCCTAGCGGCGCCGGTCTATCAAACGCCCGCGCCCGTCGCGACGAACTGGACCGGTTTCTACGTCAACGCCGGCTACGGTTATGGAATTTGGAACGCCGACACCACCATCCTCGATCCGGCCACGGGATTATGCATTCTGTGCGTGACGCAAGTGCAAGGCGGCAAGGGTTATCTGGGAGTCATCGGCGTCGGCTACGACCGGCAGTTTGCGCCCGCCTGGGTGTACGGTGTGTTCGCCGACTTCGACATTTCGAGTCTGAAAGGCACCATTCAAGACCAGGGCCCGTACTTGGCGGGTGACATCAAGCAAACGTCGGCCTGGGCGGTCGGCGCTCGCCTCGGCTGGTTGCCATCCGCGCAGACGATGACATACGCGAACGGCGGCTACACCCGCGCACGGTTCTCTGGCGCGACCATGGTGCCCGAGGTTGTCGGTTTCCCAACCGATGCCACGACGTCGGGATTCACCACCAGCGGCTGGTTCCTTGGCGGCGGCGTGGAAACGACGTTCGACTTCTTCGGTATGCTCGGCAAGGGCTGGTTCTGGCGCAACGAATACCGCTATGCGCGTTACGCCAGCCGCACCGTTGCGGAAACCAGTCCGACGTTTGGACCTATCAGCGACATCACCTTCAAGCCTACCGTGCAGACCGTGACGTCGCAGCTGGTGTTCAAATTCAACGGACCGCGCTGACATTCGATTTCAGAGTTAAATGCGGAAAAGCCCCGGGTGGATACCCGGGGTTTTTATTTTTTTCACAGGAGTACGGAAGGATCGCGGCGCGGCCGGCGATCACTTCATCGGCACGGCGCGCATATACTCCACCTTCGGCGCCTTCTTCATTTTGTGCTTCTTGACGACCTTTTTCATCGTCTTCTTTTTGGTGGCGGCCGAGTAGTCGACGGAGACAGCCTGGGACGACCGCATGCCTGCGCCGCAGGCTTGCGCCGGAGCGGTGACGGGCAGCAGCAACAGCGCGGCGGCACCGGTTGCGATCAGAAAGCGCATGACGATCACCCCCCATTCTTTGTGACAAAAACCCGGATAGAATAAGAGTCTACCCCGAATCCGAAGGGTTAGGCGAGGTCCCCATGGTCGTCCTCAACCGCATTTACACCCGTACCGGCGACGACGGCACGACGTCGCTCGGTTCCGGCGCACGGCGCAAGAAATACGATTTGCGCGTGGCGGCCTATGGCACGGTCGACGAGGTCAATGCCGTGATCGGCCTGGTGCGCCTGCACACCGCCGGCGATACGGCGCTCGACGCCGCGCTCGGCCGCGTGCAGAATGACCTGTTCGATGTCGAAGCCGATCTTTGCCTGGCGGAAAAAGGCCCCGGCGGCGCCCGGCTGACCGTGACCGACGCGCAGGTGGAATGGCTGGAGGGGGAGATCGACCGACTCAATGCCGGGCTGGAACCGCTGAAGTCGTTCATCCTGCCCGGCGGCAGCCCGGCCTCGGCCTATCTGCATCTGGCCCGCACGGTCTGCCGGCGCGCCGAGCGCATCATGGTCGAACTCAAGGACAAGGCCGGCGAGGGGGTTTCCGAACCGTCGCTCAAATACGTCAACCGGCTGTCGGATTATCTGTTCGTCGCCGGCCGCCATGCCAACGACAAAGGCGCCGGCGATATCCTTTGGGCGCCCGGGCAAAACCGCTAAACTGTCGCTGCGACGGGACTGGGGGGAACGTCATGGTGATGCCGCTGTGGGACGACAGTCCCTTGAAGCTGCCGAAATGGCCGGTGGTTACCTGGGGCCTGATCGTTCTCAACGTGGCGGTGTTCATCGTTGAATCGGTGGCGCCGCACTATGAGTACGTGGCCATGGCTTTCGCCATGACGCCCGGCAACATCACCGGCACGCCGATCTCGCCGCCGCTCGTCCCGCCCTATCTGACGCTCGTCACCTCGCAGTTCCTGCACGCCGATATATTCCATCTGCTCGGCAACATGGTCTTCCTCGCGATATTCGGCGACGACGTGGAAGAAGCCATGGGCTCGCTGCGCTTTATCGTCTTTTACCTCGCCTGCGGGATCTTGGCGGCGCTGGCCTTCATCGCGAGCTCGCCGCATTCGATACAGCCGCTGGTGGGCGCCTCGGGTGCCATCGCCGGGGTGCTGGCGGCCTATCTGATGTTCCGCCCATGCCAGAAGGTATTGGTCTTTATCCCCTATTTCATTGTCTGGTTCGTGTTGCGGCCGGTGGCGCGGCTGGATGCTTATTGGGTTCTGGGCGGCTGGGCGGTCATCCAGCTTTGGCACGTTTCGGTGCAATCCCACGACGGGGTCGCTTATATGGCCCATATCGGGGGATTTATCGCCGGCGCGATCCTGTTTCTCCTGCTGCGGTATCGCACGGTGCGGTTGTTCGAATGCATCAGGGCCGAAGCGGCGCCTTGACTTCGCTCAAAGCCGCAGCGTGCGTCGCAGCATAAACGTTGACATGCCAATGCTGCGGCCATTAGCTTCCGGCCGCTCTCCGCAATGCCCTTCCGTGATGGGGGAATATGAAAATTTTAGTGCCCGTGAAACGGGTGGTCGATTTCAACGTCAAGATCCGCGTCAAACCGGATGGCTCCGGCGTCGAGCTCGCCAACATCAAGATGTCGATGAATCCATTCGACGAGATCGCCGTCGAAGAGGCGATCCGTCTCAAGGAAGCCGGCAAGGCGACCGAGATCGTGGCGGTTTCGATCGGGCCGCAACAGGCCTCCGAAACCATCCGCACCGCGCTCGCCATGGGCGCCGACCGCGGCATCCTGGTGAAAGCCGAAGGCACGATCGAGCCGCTGGCGGTGGCGAAAATTCTCAAAGCCGTGGTCGACGCGGAAAAGCCCGGCCTGGTCATTCTCGGCAAGCAGGCGATCGATGACGACAGCAGCCAGACCGGCCAGATGCTGGCGGCGCTGCTCGGCTGGGCGCAGGGCACCTTCGCCTCCAAGCTGACCATCGAAGGCGACAGCATCACCGTCATCCGCGAAGTGGACGGCGGCTTGCAGACCGTGAAGCTGAAGATGCCGGCCATCGTCAGCACCGATCTGCGCCTGAACGAGCCGCGCTATGCTTCGCTGCCCAACATCATGAAGGCGAAGAAGAAGCCGATCGACGACAAGACGCCGGAGGCTTACGGCGTCGACATCAAGCCGCGGCTGCAAGTACTGAAAACCACCGAACCGCCGGGGCGCAAATCGGGCGTCAAGGTCGGCTCGGTCGCCGAACTGGTCGGTAAGCTCAAGGACGAGGCGGGGATTCTGTAAAATGACAACTCTTCTCCTCGCCGAACACGACAACCAAACTCTCAAGGATGCCACCAGCAAGGCGCTCACCGCCGCCAAGGCGATCGGCGGCGAGGTGCACGTGCTGGTCGCCGGCAAGGCGTGCCAAGGCGTCGCCGATGCCGCCGCCAAGCTCGACGGCGTCAAGAAAGTTCTGCTGGCGGATAGCGCGGCTTACGAGCACAACGTCGCCGAACCGCTCGCGGCGCTGATCGTGTCGCTGGCCGGGCCTTACGATGCCATCGTCGCGCCGGCGACGACCAACGGCAAGAACGTCATGCCGCGCGTGGCCGCGCTGCTCGACGTCATGCAGATTTCGGAAATCATCAAGGTGGTCGCGCCCGACACGTTCGAGCGGCCGATCTATGCCGGCAACGCCATCCAGACGGTGAAGTCGATCGACGGCAAGAAGGTCATCACCGTGCGCACCGCGACCTTCCAGGCCGCCGGCGCTGGCGGCGCGGCATCGATCGAGAACGCCGCCGCCGCCGCCGATCCGGGACTGTCGAGCTTCGTCGGCGAGGAGCTGTCGAAATCCGATCGCCCCGAATTGACCTCGGCCAAGATCATCATCTCCGGCGGCCGCGCCATGCAGAGCCGCGAGAACTTCGCCAAATTCATCGAGCCGGTGGCCGACAAGCTGGGCGCCGCGGTCGGCGCCTCGCGCGCGGCGGTCGATGCCGGCTACGCGCCGAACGACTGGCAGGTCGGGCAGACCGGCAAGGTGGTGGCGCCCGAGCTCTACATCGCGGTGGGAATTTCCGGCGCCATCCAGCATCTCGCCGGCATGAAGGATTCCAAGGTGATCGTCGCGATCAACAAGGACGAGGAAGCGCCGATCTTCCAGGTCGCCGACTACGGCCTGGTCGCCGATCTCTACCAGGCGTTGCCGGAGTTTGCGGCCGAACTCGGCAAGCTCGGCCGTTGAATTAATTTATAATGCCGCCGGTGGTGTCATCCGGCGGTTCGTCGTAAAAGTGGCCGGACCATATCGAAGCCGGGATACGGGGCTTCGCATCGATCGGATCGAAAAATGGCGCTCAATATTCAGAATGTCGGGGTCATCGGCGCCGGGCAGATGGGCAACGGCATCGCCCATGTCTGCGCGCTGGCGGGCTTTTCGGTGATGCTCAACGATGTGAGCGCCGACCGCATCAAGGCCGGCATGGCGACCATCAACGGCAACATGACGCGCCAGGTCTCCAAGAAGACGATCAGCGAGGACGACCGCAGCAAGGCGCTCGCCCGCATCAAGCCGGCGGAGAAATACGACGCGCTCGGCGCCTGCGATCTGGTGATCGAGACCGCCACCGAAAAGGAGGAGGTCAAGCGCAAGATCTTCAGCGACGTATGCGCTTCGCTGAAGCCGGAGGCGATTCTCGCCTCCAACACCTCGTCGATCTCGATCACGCGGCTGGCGTCTTCCACCGACCGGCCCGAGCGCTTCATCGGCATTCATTTCATGAACCCGGTGCCGTTGATGGAACTGGTCGAGCTGATCCGCGGCATCGCCACCGACGACGCCACCTTCGAATCCAGCAAGGTGTTCGTCGCCAAGCTCGGCAAGAAGATCGCGGTGTCGGAGGATTTCCCCGCCTTCATCGTCAACCGCATTTTGCTGCCGATGATCAACGAGGCGATCTACACGCTGTACGAAGGCGTCGGCAACGTCGAGGAGATCGACACCGCCATGCGGCTCGGCGCGCATCATCCGATGGGGCCGCTCGAGCTCGCCGATTTCATCGGCCTCGATACCTGTCTCTCGATCATGAAGGTGCTGCACGAGGGGCTGGCGGACTCGAAATACCGGCCGTGCCCGCTGCTGGTGAAATACGTCGAGGCC
>JACQDO010000086.1 GCA_016201085.1 Hyphomicrobiales bacterium
TCCAAATATCTACAAAAGTGGCTACAGCGCCAGCCGTAGCTGCGCCTGCAATAGTTGGCACTATGGTGTCGATTGTAGACAGACCTCTGCCGATCGCGGTACCGAACGCTGATAGACCGGCACCAAACGTGGTGAACACTCCGCCAAACTTGACAATGGTTTGGCGTAGGCGAAGTCCACTGTCAGATAGCTGCATCTGAGCGACTTCATCTTTCAATTCTTCAACTGTATCTATAATTGCCTGTGGAGCAGAACCAGTAATCAACTTTTTAATGCCGAGCCTAAATCGTGCCAGCCGATAGTCGTTGTCTTGTATGATTTTTGTGAAAGTGTCGTGGTCCATCTCATCGATATATGGAAGGTCCAAATTGAGTAAGAGTTCTGCTGCCGCGACTTTGGGAGAAAAAGGCACCGAATTATTAATATCGGCAGCCATCTCAAGCCCCTCTTGAACGAAACTTTTTGGTATGCCGATTAACTCGGCCGGTGACAAAAACGCATAACCGCGCGCGAAGTCGGCCGACGCTTCACTTGTAAGCCATTCTGCAAATACCTCGGGCATCAACCTTGAGCAACCCATTGCAAACAACCATTTTCGTCGCCGCACCACCATGGGCTCTGACATCACAATATTCCACCCTGCGCCCCCATCAATTTTGTAGTCGTCCTCGGCGGGATAAAGGCAAGAATATTTTTTTGGACTGGGCAGGTCCCCGACGTAAACATAATGGGCGGGTATATCCATCAATGTCATGCGCCGATAATAGCAACGCAACTCATCAAGAAAACTGAATGGCACTATGACCGTTGGGTTCTCATCTTTGGCTCTAGACATCATGTAGCGGATATAATTTCCACGGGCCCATATATCGAGCGCAAGAGCTTTTGCTTCTGTATTGCTAGCCCAATCAAGGAACTGATTGTAGCTCGGGTTCTCAACGCTTTCATCGATTGGAAACCGTGTTTTTTCGTATTTGCTGTTGTGATCAAAATCGGGGGACATTCGTTACCTCCAACAAAATATGCCGCAGGCCGATTTAGTATTGTCATCCATCACAATGTATCACGACGCGTGGCATTGCGTCGTTAGCCTCAAGTCCATAGGCGCGAGCGAGCGGCGCGTATGCCCGCGACACGTTTGCCCATACTCGATTCTTACGTTTGTGCCTTGTATAAAGCTGCCGGCGTCGCATTCCGGCTAGCTCAGCAATTCTACCCCGCCGGTGGCGACCGCACCGCGTAGCCGGAGACGCCGACAATGCGTGCGTCCTCGCCGAGGAGATAAAGCGTCTCCACGGTCTCTTCGGTCAGGCAGACGATGCGGGAGGGAGGGAACATGGCGGCATCATACACCGACAGTTTCGATTTTCACGGAAAGCATGTGTAGACAGCCGAACCAGGTTTGGTACGATGATTGCCCACGCCCGTCGTAAGCGGCCGTGCCTGCCCCGAGACGATGGCCTCATGGGGCGCTTCGCTTCGAAACTTAATCTTGCACGCGCTCGCGTCGCGCCATCGGATTCTCATGCCGGACACCGTCCATATCCTGCTTGCCGTCTGCATGTTCGTGGGAGCGGCGCTTTATTCGTCCGTCGGCCATGCCGGCGCGTCGGCCTATATTGCGTTTATGGCGCTGTTTTCCGTTCCGCCCGCGGTCATGCGGCCAACGGCGCTGACCTTGAATATACTGGTCGCGTCCTTCGCATCCTATCGCTACGCACAGGCTGGCTATTTTCGCTGGCGCGTCGTTTGGCCGTTTTTGCTCGGCTCGCTGCCTTTTGCGTTCATCGGTGGCGGAATCCAACTGCCCGGCGAATATTACCGGGCCATTGTCGGCGGCGTCCTGATTCTGGCCGGGCTCAGGATGCTTTGGACGGTGCATCTTCATGCCACGCGCGAGATCCATGATCCTCCGATCTGGCTGAGCGTGCTGTTAGGCGTCGGCATTGGATTTCTTTCGGGGCTGACCGGAACGGGCGGCGGCATCTTTTTATCGCCGGTGATCATTTTTCTTAGCTGGTCCGACCTGCGAACGACGTCCGGTATTGCGGCAGTGTTTATTTTTGGTAATTCGATCGCCGGGCTGCTTGGCAACTACGCGATGGTCCGCTCGCTGCCGGATGAATTGCCGATGTACATAATTGCCGTCATGCTGGGGGCCTTGATTGGAACTGCCTTTGGCACGAAGTTCTCGATCATTTACATTCGGCGGGCGCTTGGGGTCGTCTTGATAATCGCCGGACTGAAACTGATCGGCGTGTATTGATTTGGACGGTCGGCCTTGCGAGAAGACGGGCCATATGGCGGAATTGCAGTCCATGGACGGCGAGTTCGACTATATCGTGGTGGGCGCGGGCTCCGCCGGCTGCGTGCTGGCCAACCGGCTGTTGGCCGACCCAAATAAGCGCGTGCTGCTGCTGGAGGCGGGCGGCCGCGACAACTGGATCTGGTTCCACATTCCGGTCGGCTATCTGTTCGCCATCGGCAATCCGCGCGCCGACTGGATGTTCAAGACGGAAGCCGAGCCCGGCCTCAACGGCCGCAGCCTCAGCTATCCGCGCGGCAAGGTGATCGGCGGCTCCTCGGCCATCAACGCCATGGTCTATATGCGCGGCCAGGCCGGCGACTACGACGATTGGCGCCAGCTCGGGCTGCCGGGTTGGTCGTGGGAGGACGTGCTGCCTTATTTCAAGAAGCACGAGGACCATTTCCTCGGGCCCAACGAGCATCACGCGGTCGGCGGCGAATGGCGCGTCGAGTTTCCGCGCCTGCGCTGGGACATCCTCGACGCCTGGCGCGAGGCGGCGGCGCAATACGGCATTAAGCCGATCGCCGATTTCAACACCGGCGACAATGAAGGCTCCTGCTATTTCCACGTCAACCAGAAGCGCGGCTGGCGCTGGTCCGCCGCGCGCGGCTTTCTCAAGCCTGTACTGCACAGGCAAAACCTGCGGCTGGAAACCGGCTGCCTGGTCGAAGGCCTGATCTTCGAGGGCAAGCGCGCTGTCGGCGTGCGCTTCCGCCAGCAGGGAGCGGCGCGGACCGCGCGCTGCCGCGGCGAAGTCGTCATGGCGGCCGGCGCCATCGGCACGCCGCAGATCATGATGCTGTCGGGCGTCGGTCCAGCCGCCGATCTCAACGACCTCGGCATTCCAATTGTGCTCGACAAGCCCGGCGTCGGCGGCAATCTGCACGACCATCTGCAATTGCGGCTGATCTACAAGGTCAGCGGCATCCGTACGCTCAATGAAATGAATGCCTCGCTGTTCGGGCGCGCGAAGATGGGCTTGGACTTCGCGCTGTTCCGACGCGGACCGCTAACCATGGCGCCGTCGCAGCTCGGCGCCTTCACCAAATCCGATCCGTCGCTGGAGCGGCCGAACCTGCAATATCACATCCAGCCGCTCTCGCTCGACAAGTTCGGCGATCCGCTGCATCCGTTCCCCGCCTTCACGGTGAGCGTCACCAATCTGCGGCCGACCAGCCGCGGCTGGCTCAAGCTCAAATCGAGCGATCCGGCGGCGGCGCCGGCGATCCATCCGAATTATCTGGCGACGCCGGAGGACCGCCGCATTGCCGCCGATGCCATCCGCATCACGCGTAGGATTTCGGCGCAAGCTGCGCTGCAGAAATATTCGCCGGCGGAATATCTACCGGGCCCGCAAGTGCGCGACGACGACGAAGCCGCCTTGCAACATGCCGCCGGCGACATCGGCGCCACGATTTTCCATCCGGTCAGCACCGCGCGCATGGGTCGCGCCGACGATGCGCGCGCGGTGGTCGATGCCCGCCTGCGCGTGATCGGCATCGACGGCCTGCGCGTGGCCGACGCCTCGGTGATGCCGTCGATCACCTCGGGCAACACCAATTCGCCGACCATAATGATCGCGGAGAAGGGCGCGGCGATGATTTTGGAGGATGGGAAGTAACACCGTCATTCCGGGGCGCGAGCCATTAGCGCGTTTACGCGCGTCTTCGACGCGCTATGGCGAGCGAACCCGGAATCCAGAGCCACATACCATGCATCCCTGGATTCCGGGTTCCGGCCTCCGGTCGGCCCCGGAATGACAGGTCACAGCGCCTTCAAATGCCGGATCGGCCGGCCGGGCGCAATGGCTTGCGCCGCCGCCACGATGGCGTTCGTGTCGATGCCGTAGTGCCGGTACAGCTCGGCGAGCGAGCCGGTCTGGCCAAAATGCTCGACGCCGAGCGGCCGCGTGCGGTGGCCGGCGACCGCGCCGAGCCAGGCCAGCGTTGCCGGATGGCCGTCGAGCACACTGACGATACCGCAATGCGGCGGCACGTCGGCCAGCAGCCGCTCGATATGCGAGCGCGCATGCACCAGGCCGCGCTCGCGCGCGCGCTGCGCGGCGGTCCAGCCGGCGTTAAGCCGGTCGGCCGAGGTGACCGCCAGCAGGCCGACGTCGCGGCGGTCTTCCGCCATCAGCCCGACGGCGGCGATGGCTTCCGGTGCGATGGCGCCGGTGTAAGCCACCATCACTTGCGCATTGGGGCCCGGCTCGCGCAGCCAATAGGCGCCGTCGACGATGTGCTGGCGCAGCTCCGCCGTCATCGGGCGCTCGATCTGCTCGACCGGTCGCGTCGACAGCCGCAGATAGACCGAGCCGCCGGTTTCGTCGCGCAGCCAATTTTGTTCGGATGCCTCGCCGTGTCCGTTCTTCTGCATATAGGCGAAGGCCCAGCGCAGAATGACGGCCAACTCGTCGACATAGGCCGGCTCGAACGAGGCCAGGCCGTCCTGCGCCAGCCCGATCAGCGGCTCGGCGATCGACTGATGCGCGCCGCCTTCACCGGCAAGCGTGATGCCGGACGGCGTCGCCACCACGATGAAGCGGGCATCCTGGTAGCAGGCGTAATTGAGCGCATCGAGACCGCGCGCGATGAAAGGGTCATACAGCGTGCCGATCGGCAGCAGCCGCTCGCCGTTGATGCTGTGCGACAGGCCGAGCGCGGACAGCAGGATGAACAAATTGTTCTCGGCGATGCCAAGCTCGATATGCTGACCCTGCGGCGAGAACTCCCAATTGAAGGTCGACGGGATGTGCTCGCTCTTGAAGGTATCGGCCATCTTCTCGCGCGCGAATAGGCCGCGCCGGTTCACCCAGGGTCCGAGATTGGTGGAAACCGTGACGTCCGGCGAAGTGGTGACGATACGGCGCGCGAAGTCGCTCTCGCCGCGGCCGATCTCGTTGAGTAGCGCGCCGAAGCCGGTCTGTGTCGCCATCGTCGGCTGGATAGTGACTGGCAAGGTGTCCGGCACGTCGATCGCGGGCGCGCTGAGCCGGCGCGCCTTGACGGCCGCGAAGGGTACGCGGTCGAGGAAGCTCTGCAATTGTTCAGCCGGAACGTTAAGGCCTTCGAATTCGTCCCATTCGTGTCCGGGCCGCACGCCCATGGCTTCGCGGAATTTTTCCATCTGCGCCGGTGTCATCAGGCCGGCATGGTTGTCCTTGTGGCCGGCCATCGGCAGGCCGAAGCCTTTCACCGTGTAGCAGATGAAACAGGTCGGCTTTTCCCGGTGTGCGTTGTGGAACGCATCGAGCAGCGCCGGCAGATCGTGGCCGCCGAGATTGTTCATCAGCGCCGCGAGTTCCTCATCGCTGCGCTTCTCAATCAACCGGCTGACGTCGCCCTGGTCGCCGATCTCGTCGGTGAGCCGCTTGCGCCAGGCCGCGCCGCCGGCGAACACCAGCGCCGAATAGAGCTGGTTCGGACATTGGTCGATCCAGGCGCGCAATCTCTCGCCGCCGGGCTCCTTGAAGGCCTTTTCTTGCAGCGAACCGTATTTGACGATCCGCACGTCCCAGCCGAAATTCGTGAACAGTTGCTGGTAGCGCTCCCACAGTCCCTCGCGCACCACCTGATCGAGGCTCTGCCGGTTGTAGTCGACGATCCACCAGCAATTGCGCAGGCCCTGCTTCCAGCCTTCCAGCAGCGCCTCGAAGATGTTGCCCTCGTCGAGCTCGGCGTCGCCGACCAGCGCCACCATGCGGCCTTCCGGCCGGTCGAGGCCCCAGCCATGCGCGCGCACGTAATCCTGCGTCAGCGAGGAGAACAGCGTCTGCGCCACGCCGAGGCCGACCGAGCCGGTGGAGAAATCGACGTCGTCGGCGTCCTTGGTGCGCGAGGGATAGCTCTGCGCGCCCTTGTAGCCGCGGAAATTTTGCAAACGCTCTTGGGTCTGCTTGCCGAGCAGATATTGGATGGCATGGAAGATCGGCGAGGCATGCGGCTTCACCGCCACGCGGTCCCGCGCGCGCAGCACGTCGAAATAGAGCGCGGTCAGAATCGTGGCGGCCGAAGCGCTGGAAGCCTGATGGCCGCCGACCTTGAGGCCGTCGGCATTGTCGCGCAGGTGGTTGGCGTTGTGGATGGTCCAGCTCGCCAGCCACAGCACCTTGCGTTCGAGCGCGGCCAAAGTTTGCAGCGTTTCTTGGGCGATCTTCTTGGACATCGGCGGGCGGCCTGTATGCGGCGAATCCACCCCTTGATTATGGGTATTCGGCCGCGGCGAAGCTTGCCAATTCACACTATTATTAGCGTCCAAGTTGGCGTATTCAACCAATTATGCCGCAATAAAAGGTGGACCATGCCAATTCCGACCCTCGACGCGGTGGACCTGAAAATCCTGGCGCTGCTGCAAAGCGACGGCCGCATGAGCCTGGCGGATTTGGCCGGCAAAGTCGGGCTGTCGGCTTCGCCCTGCCTGCGCCGCGTTCGCATTCTGGAGAAATCCGGCGTGATTACACGCTATGTCGCGGTGCTCGACCAGCGCGCGGTCGGGCTGCCGGTCAGCGTGTTCGTCTCGGTCAAGCTGGAGAAGCAGAAGGAGGATTTGCTCGAGCGCTTCGCCAAGACCATCGCGCGCTGGCCGGAAGTGCTGGAATGCTATCTGATGACCGGCCCGCGCGATTACTGGCTGCGCGTCGTGGTGCCCGATCTCGCCGCCTACGAGCGCTTCCTGAAGCAGAAGCTCACGCGGCTGGAAGGCATCGCCTCGATCGAATCGAGCTTCGCGCTCGAGCAGGTGAAATACACCAACGTGCTGCCGGTGGAGTAACTGTCATTCCGGGGCCGGCCGAAGGCCGGAACCCGGAATCCAGAAACACATTCGGTGCATGTATCTGGATTCCGGGTTCGCTCGCTTTGCTCGCGCCCCGGAATGACCGGGAAAGCAATCAGTCCCCGCTCGCCTGATTGGCCTGCCGCGCCGGTGCCTCGAGCACGTTCTTACAGGCCGGTGGCAGGTCGGCCATGGTCAGCGACTTCGGCGGCTTGGCCGGTGTCGTCGGCGGTGTCGTCGGTTTCGGCGGGTGCAGCACCTTGTCGGAGAACCAGAACGCGAGCGCTTTCTTGTCGCAGCCGTCTTCGCTCCCTACCGGCGGCTGGGCGCGGCAATTCTGCGAGTCGGCCGGGCATTTCAGCCGCACGTGGATGTGGTCGTGGTGGTAGTACCAGGGCCGCACCTTCGCCATCCAGCCATCTTTATGCTTGTCCTCGACCCGACACAGTTCCTGCTTGATCACGGCGTTGACCAGCACGCGCTCGACCTCGGGCTGCTCGGCGGCGGTCTTGATGAAGGCGATGTGCTGCGGCGTCCAAGTCTTCGGATTGAGGTGCTTCCAGTCGTCGGAGACCAGATTGGTGGCGGAAGTCTTCTCGCGCTCGTCCTTGCTCAGCACATGGCCGGGCATCGGCATGAACCAGATGTCGACGTCGAGGCCGATCTGATGGCTGGTGTGTCCTTACGGCAGCGGGCCGCCGCGCGGCTGCGCCAGGTCGCCGACCAGAACGCCTTTCCAGCCGGTGACCTTGGCGGCGAGCGGCGCGAATGTTTCCAGAAACTTGATCAGGCTGGGGTGGCCCCAATTGCGGTTGCGCGACAGCCGCATCACCTGCCAGGTCGGTCCGGTGGTGGGCAGCGGCACGCCGCCTTGCAGACAGCCGCGCGGGTAATAACCGATCGCCATGGCCTTGCCCAAGCTCGGCAGCTGCTTGGCGGCGAACAGGAATTTGGCCGGGGCCGTTTCTTTTTTCGGCTTGGCCTGCGGCAAGGGTGTCGGCGTAGCCGCGGCCGCCGCTGGCGCCTGTGCAAAGCTCGGGCGTTCGCTGGCGGCGAGGCAGCCGGCGGCGACCAGCAACGACAAACCGAAACGGGCCACACTGCGCTTGTGCATGACGCTTCCGATTTAGCTCAGTCGGCCGGTGCCTGTCAGGTTAAATACGCACCATGGTTTAAAGCGCCGGCGGCCGGCTGCCTCCGCCGATTGCGAAAAAGCCAATGCCACCAATGACTTTCATGATTAACCGACCTTGATAAGGGTGCCGCGACCAAGCCAGGCGCCGCGCTCCCGTGCAGGGCGAGCGCTAAGCGCGCATGCGTGATCGCCCGTGGTGTCGAGGCGCCGGGTCCGCCTGCTTCCCCTTTTTCCTCTCCCTCAAACGAGGGAATGGAGCGCCGGGAGGGCGCCAGGGGGTTTGCGAGGCCCCCTTTGGGCCGCCCTTGCGATCGGGGGCCCGCGCGCCTTGCGAGGGCGCGCGCCGGTTTGCGAGACCGGCTGCGCCCCCCTGGCGCTCCATCCGCAGCGCCATTGTCGGGCGCCGCGCCTTCGCTCTTCATCGGGCGCCACTCGAGATGACGCGCGCTGCCGACCGAGGCGGGATGAATATAAGGGCTCGGGAGAGGGTGAGGATAAGTTTTTTTGCGAAGCGAATTTTGCAAGCGGTTCAGGGCGATAGGCCATTGGTAATTTGTGTTATGATTTTGCGATCAATTTCGGCATGGATTGGCATGATGATCGACGTGCATCCATGTGCGGTATGATCGGTTCGTCGTCCGCATCATTCATTGAAGTGCCGAACGGTGGAATCGAAAGCGGAAAGAAAAGCGCGGTTGCGCAAGGCGGCGGGCCACGCCATTGAGCGCGCCATCGCGACCGGCGACGACCCGTTCGCTCTCATGATGGCCGCCACCGGGGAAGGCAGCAACATCTGCGTGCCTTACGTCCAGCAGCATCCGTTCTTCCTGGAGAAGCGGAAGCTGTTCAAGACCGCCGAGGATCGCCAGCGCGACCGCGACGCGGCGGCGGTCGCGGCAGAGCCCGGCCCGATCGTCTGGGTGCGCCGGCAGTTCGACCATCATAAGCACGCCGCCTACCGGCTCGCCGATGTGGACGACTGGCATTGGTCCAACATCAGCGGCGGCGTGATGCATCGGGCCAACCGGCACTATCTGCATGGCTATGTCTGGTGCGATGCGATGATCGCCGGCGAACTCGCGCATACCTGCAGTCATGGCCCGCCGCCGCACCGCATCAAGGTCTGCATCACCAAGAAGGGCAATGAAAAATTCTGGCGCGCCATCGAGGCGGTGGCGCCGGTGAACGATAGACCGACGCGAGGGAGACGATAGCTACGGGTTCGGGCCGTTAACGCCGTCAGATGGCCGCTTTTCTCGACCGATCGCGCCCCGTATAGCCGAAGTATGAATTGAGATAATTTAGAAGCATTCCTTCAACCCGATATACCGAACTTCCCGCCACCATGCGCTTTCACGGATTTGATTTCATCCTTTCGGAGCAACACATGGGAAGGTTTCAAAGCGTGCTCGCGGCGCGTGAACGCCGCAAAGCACGCCGTTACGGTGTTGAAGTCAAGGCTCTCATTAAGGTGGACGATGAGTTTGCGGAACGGCAATGCACGATCCACGACATCTCGCAGACCGGCGCGTTCATCGCGGTCGAGGACGGCGATACGCTGGAACATTTTACGCTGACGGTTTCGCGCCAATGCCGAGTCATTCGACGCAACAAGGAGGGCACCAGGATCGGCGTCGAATTCCTGGTGCCGTGGTCGGTGGCGCCTTAACCGGGACGCTCAAATAGCGCGGGATTCCGCAATATATCAATCACGCACCGGCGCGAAGAGATCACCGCGCCGTGCTTCTCACACATCCACCTTCAGCGCCGCGATAAACGCCTCTTGCGGAATGTCGACCTTGCCGTACTGGCGCATCTTCTTTTTGCCTTCCTTCTGCTTGTCGAGAAGTTTGCGCTTTCTGGATATATCGCCGCCATAGCATTTTGCGGTCACGTCTTTACGCATGGCA
>JACQDO010000087.1 GCA_016201085.1 Hyphomicrobiales bacterium
AGAGCCCGTTTGAGAATGCAGTGCGGTTTCAACTCCCCTCCCCCCACGCGCCCTTGCGCGTGGTGGGGAGGGGTTGGGGGTGGGGGGAGGATCGAAAATCTGCATCAATCGCCGAATAGAACGCCCCCCACCCCGGCGAGCATCGCTAACGCGATCCTCGCCGACCCTCCCCACCGCTTCGCGGGGGAAGGGTAAGAAGACGCCGGCCGTATTCTCAAACGGACTCTTAGCCAGACGCGGTCACTCCGCCGCTTCCGCCGGCACGCCAGGCTCCGCCGGCGCGATAGAAGCTTCGGCATGCGACGTGTGAGCGCGGATTTTGTCATCGCGATATTTGCGCTTGAGCGCCGCCTCGCCGCCGGTGGTCGCGTGGTAGAGATCGAGCGCGTCGAACTCGTCGGCCTTGGGGGCTGCGATGGCGATATCGGAATAGCTCCAGCGGTCGGGCGCGTTGAGCGCCTTTTTCAGCAGCGCCTTGCAGCGCAGATAGACGCGCGCGTAGTTGAAGGCCTTCACCACAATGCCGCCCCAGTAGCGCGGATAGAACAGCAGCGGGTTCACCAGCGGCAGTCCGTGGCGGCGGTCGCGCCGGTATTTGAGGCGGAAGGCGCCGCTTTCCAGCGGATGCACGCCCTCATAGAGGATGGTCAGGTAGAACCACAGGATGGTCGACAGCGTGGTTCCGGGCCGTCCCTTCGGGCAGGCGCAGGTGCGGCGCAGGATCGTATAGATGTGCTCCGGCGTGTAGAACGTGGCCCACGCCGCGCGGTAGGCCTCCTCCCACTCCGCGTCCGTCATGCCGCCGCTGTGATGCGAGACGCGGTGGTTGAGATCGTATTTGTTCATGTCCGGGTCCATCCAGATGCCCTTGGACGAGAGCACCTTGTGGTCTTCCGAACCCGGCAGCGGCGTGAGGAAGAAGAATTCCAGGATGTCGATCGGCAGTTCGCGCTTGATGATCTCGATATCGCGCAGGATCGAGGCCTTGGAGTCGGCGGGGAAGCCGAGGATATAGCCGGCATAGGTGATGGCGCCGTGGTTGCGCCACATCTGCAGCATCTCGCGGTATTCGGTGATCTTGTTCTGCCGCTTCTTGGCGGCGATCAGATTGTCCGGGTTGATGTTCTCCAGTCCGATGAAGGCGCGGCGCACGCCGGCGCGCGTCGCCTTCTCGATGAAGCCCGGGATCTTGTGGCACAGCGTATCGACTTGAATCGTAAAGCCGATATTCATGCCCTCGCCTTCCCGCATCTGGATCATGCGGTCGAACAGCGTCTCCCACGCGCTGTTGCGCGCGAAATTGTCGTCGGTGATGAAGAATCGCTTGATGCCCTCGGCATAGTTCTCGCGCACGATCTTTTCCAGATCGTCGGCCGAGCGGATACGGCTCTTGCGGCCTTGCACGTTGATGATGGTGCAGAACGAGCACTGGTAGGGGCAGCCGCGGCCGAGATCGATGCTCGACAGGTTGCCGACGGTGCGCTGCACGTGCTTGCGCGGCAGGAACGGCGGCGGCTCGCCGGTGATGTTCGGCAGCGCGTCCATGTAATTGTACAGCGGCTTGAGCTTGCCGCCGAAGGCGTCGATCAGAACTTCGTCGAGCCGCTGTTCTTCCGCCTCGCCGGCGAAGAACGATATCCCTAAGTCCTGCGCGGCTTTGATGTCGCCCGGCAACTCCGGCAACATGGCGATGCAGCCGGAAATGTGGAAGCCGCCGATGCACACCGGCAGCCCGGCGGCGAGGAAGGGGCGCGCCAAATCGACGGCGCGCGGAAACTGGTTCGACTGCACGCCGACCAGGCCGATCAGGCAACGTCCGCCCTCTTCGCGGATCATCTTGACGATCTGCTCGGGCCGAACCCGTCGGTTGGTCTCGTCATAAGTATGCAGGCGGATGTCGACGCCCTTGCCCAGCACGTCGCGGCGTCGCGCGTCCTCGGCCAGCGCATTCAGACAGGCCAGCGTGTTGGAAGGGATCGCCGAGCGGAACCATTGGATCGGATAGCCGTCGTCGTCGTAATGCGTCGGCTTGATCATCACAAAGTGGAAACGCGCGGGATCGCTGCCGGCGTTCTGAGATGACATCCTGGATTTCCTCGCGGCCGATGACTGACGCAAACGATAAATTCATTATACGTGGCGCTTGCTTGCTCCCAAAGTTGAATTTTGCGGCGTATTTAACGGCCAAACGCCGCATTCGGCGGCATTTCGCGGCCAAATTGCCGATATTGGCCCCTGGCGGGTCGACCGCCGCATCCCCATATAACGAACTTGGGTTTCATGCATTGGGCCCGCACAGGGTCGTGAGGAGTTTGTCGATGGCTTTCAATTACAACGCGCCGGCGGAGCTGTTCCCCTCGCGCAACCGCAAGATCGCCAGCAGGGTGAAATATCGCCGTTTCGATCGCGCCGCCGACGCCATCCGCTTCGCGGTGGAAGAGCTGCCCGAGCCGCTGCTGCTCGGCGCCTATATCGAGATCGAGGAAAATCGGCTCGGTCACAAGGACATCCGCGCGCTGTACGAAAGCGAAAGCTTTCCGTTGCGCAAGAGCGTCAAGCAAACGGTCGACGCGTAAGTGTGCAGGTTTGACCGTTTCGGCCGTTTCGTGTAGGCAGGACGCGTTGAAACCAAAGTTTTTGGTTCTGCCTTGCTGTGCTGCCCGTTTGAGGGCGCCTAACAAAGCACCCGTAAAACTCGGATGTTTCGATCGCTCGAAGCGATGACCGCTTTCAGCGCATCTCAACAGAAGCAGCGTATCAAGCAAAGGTAGCCACGATGGCCTCAGGTACTGTCAAGTTCTTCAACACGCAAAAAGGTTTCGGTTTCATCACGCCGAGCGATGGCTCGCGCGACGTGTTCGTGCACATCAGCGCGGTCGAGCGCGCCGGCATGAGCACGCTCAACGAGGGCCAGCGCCTCACCTATGAAATCGTCACCGAGCGCGGCAAGCAGGCGGCCTCCAATCTGCAGAACGCCTGAGACGCCGAGACGCGGCTGACATTCAGCGCAACGCCCGGCCCAAGCGCCGGGCGTTTTTGCTCTACCGCGCTGACGCTTCCAGCGCATAACGCCGCCACAGGAAGCAAGCGAGCACCGACATGATGCATAAGTTCAATATCGGCGCCAACGTCTATTACGAGCCGGCCTACGGCAACGCGGCCGCCCGCGGCATCTACAAGATCGTGCGCAGGCTGCCGGTCGAGAACGACAACCGCCTCGCCTATCGCATCAAGAGCGCGGCGGAAAACTTCGAGCGCATCGCCGAGGAACACCAGCTCAGCCGCGGCGAGTGAAGCTAAGTCTGGGCCACACGGCGGCCTAAATCCGTCATCCTGAGGCGCCCGGCGAAGCCGGGCCTCGAAGGATGAACGGCCCGGGCCGTCGCCCTTCGAGGGCCGCCTTCGGCGGCCACCTCAGGGTGACGGTGATAAGTATGATGCCCATTTCCCGCCATTTTGCCGCCATTCACGCGATTATCAGCTCTTTTCAAGCATCCGTGATGCATCCGGCGGAACTCTAGGCCCGTAACTACGTTAGACCGCGAACCACGGATGAACCTTTTCCGGGGCCGGCCCGACATAGGGATAAGGACCTTGGAGGACGCCATGAACTGGTCGATGTACACCGCAGACCGCACCACCCACCTCAAGATCGTGGTGGTCGGACTTTGCGCCGCGCTGCTGATCGCCGTTGTCGGTATCTCCGCGCGCAGCCTCAATCTCGGCACCGATATCATGACGGCGCAGTCGCCGACCGTGATCAAGGCCGGCGGCCCGGTGGTGTTCACCGACCGCAGCGGCCCCACCATCCGCTGACCCGGATACTTATAGCCCCGCCGACGGCGAGCCACCGATTGGCTTGATAAACCTCCCTGCCCCTCCCGCGCGCCGCATTTGCGGCGCGTTTTTTTGTGAGCAAACGGAGGTCGATTGACCGCCCTGGCGATATCCCGCAAAACGTCACGAATCATGAAGCGCTTTCGTCATTTTCGCGTGATGGGCCTGATCGCCGCGGGCGTTCTGTTGGCGCTCGCGCCCGCGCGCGCGCAAAATACGCAGCCCAGCGCGGCGGCGATCGTCGACTACCAGGCCAGGCTCGCGCAATACACGCTCGCCCGCAGCGCCTATGACGAGCAAGCGAGCGCCTATTGGGACCAGGTGGTGGAGAAACGGCGCGCGCGCAATGCCAAGCGCCGCATCAATGCGCCGGTCGTGCTCGACGATTACGTGCTGACGCAGCCGCCGCTTTATTCCGGACCGCCGCGCCCGGTCGATCCGCGCGAGCCGACGGCGTTGCCGCCCGACGACAAGCCGCCAATCCCGCTGATCGCCGATTTTCTGGCCAATGCCGCGACGCAATTCGGCTTTGTGCCGCAGCGCCCGACGAGCGAAATCGAGTTCAAGCGCGCCTATGCGAGGGCCGCGCTCGAAGCCGGCCTCACCCGCGAGCAGATCGTCGGCATCTACGCCTTCGAGACCGGCGGCAACGGCACCTACGACATGCAGGCCGGCGTCACGGCCACGCGCGCGCGCGCCATCTCGCCGGCGGTCGGCTACAATCAACTGCTCAGCACCAATTCGGTGTCGCTTTTGGCCGAACACGGCGGCCGCCTGCTCAGCATGCTGCGGCAGAAATCGAAAACTCTATCCGGCGATGCCAAGATCACGATGGATATCAAGATCGAGGCGCTCAAGCGCATGATCGCCTACGCCCGCAGCGTGCCGAATAATTGGAACGAGCACGACCGGCTGGCCAAGACCACGGCGGGCGGCATTGGCATCCACGCAGTGGTGCTCGACCGCGATATCGGTCCGCTATTGCAGGTGCAGAAGCTGATCAATTCGGTACGTTTCGCGCGCGCCAAGCATCACGCCGCGCCGCTCTCCGCCGCCGAACTGGAGCTGATGAACCTGACCGGCGACGGCAACGGCATCGATATGATCGCGATGCCGGCGGATTTGCGCGCGCGCGTGCCGACGGCGAATTTCTTTCAGCGCTCGGGCTACGAGCGCAATCCGGTAGCGCGCCGCACCGGCGTGGTGGCGGGGCTGATCGCCGACATCGAAAACAAGATGCTGCGCGCGGCGCAGGCGCCGGGCGCCAAGGATCTGGCGGCGGCGTTCTAAGCCGCGCCGGTGCAGGGAATGGATAGCAGGCCATGCAGGACCACCACCGCGCCACCATCGGAATGCTGGCCGGCGCCGCCGGCGGCGCCGTGGCGATCGGCATCATGGAGGCGTTTTCCACCCGCGCCGCCATACCGCTGATGGCGATTCCCTTCGCCACCTCCATCGTCCTGGTCATGGGCTCGCCGGAAGTGGAAGCGGCGCAGCCGCGCGCGCTGATCGGCGGCCACATCGTGTCGACGATTGTCGGAATCCTGGTGGTGCAGATCGCCGGGCCGGCGCCGTGGGCCGCGGCGCTGGCGGTCGGCCTGGCCATCGCGGCGATGCATGTCACGCGCACCTTTCATCCGCCCGCCGGCATCGATCCGCTGCTGGTGGTGGTGAATAATATGCACTGGAGTTTTCTGTTTGTGCCGGTGGCGGCCGGCGCGGTTCTGCTCGCGCTGTTTGCCTTCGTCTGGCACATCGTCGTGCGCCGCTATTCGTGGCCGACACGCTGGTGGTGAAGACGCCAGTCCGCCCCCTTTCCTACTCGCCAAAACCGCGCCGCTAGAGCGTTTTCCGGCGAAGTGGAAACCGGTTCGCCGTAGAAAATGCGACCAAATAAAGAATCTAGAGCGCGTTCCGATTCAATTGAATCGGAACGCGCTCTAGGCGATCATTGCGATCGCGTCGGCATCAACGAGGCGGCAGCATGGGCGGAGCGGATTGGCGGTCCTATCGCGGCATGGACAAGCGCCGGCTGAGCGAGGCGCGGCTGCAGGCGCATTATGCCGTGCAATGGTTGGCACGCACGGCGCGCGCCTATATCCAGCCGCAGCCGGATGACGGCCACACCAGTCTGCTGTGGGATCGCCAACTCGATGGATTGACCACGCAAGCGCTGCCGGACGGCACGCGGCTGAGCCTGCAATTCGCCGGCCTTACGCTTGCCTTGCACGGCGGCGATGGCCCCGCGCAATCGCTTTCCTTGCACAAGCAAAACGACGCCCAGGCGCGGCAATGGCTGGGCGCGCAACTGGCCGCGCGCGGCTTTGCGGCGCACTTGCTCGACGCCGCCTCGCCTTACGAGATGCCCTCTTACGCCATCGCCGCGGGCGCCGCCTACGACGCGGTGGGCTGCGCCGACGCCTTGCAAGAGCTGGCGGCCTGGTACGGCGATGCGGAATTGCTGCTGAGCGGCGTGCAAAGGCAAATGCTGGAACAAAGGCGGACGGTTTCGCCGGTCTGCTGCTGGCCGCACCATTTCGATATCGCCACCTTGATCACGCTGCCGACGCACGCATCCGGCATGACCGGTTATGTCGGCGCCGGGCTTTCCCCCGGCGACCACTATTACGATGAGCCCTATTATTATGTGTCGGTCTACCCCCGACCGGATGCGGCGGCGCTGCCCAGACTGCCGGCGCTCGGCCACTGGCACACGCATGAGTTCACCGCCGCCGTCGCGACGGCGCAGCGCATCATGGCGGCGAAGGATCAAATGAGCGAAACCGACGCTTACCTGCGCGGTTCGGTTGCCATCGCCATCCAATTATTGAGTTGAAGCTATGATCGACATCGCCAGCGGCCACCCCGCCATCGATCGCTTCCTGGCGGAGAGCTACGAGCGTCTGCGCGGCATGTCCTCGCGCTTCGCCGCCGCCATCAGCGGGCACCTGATCCGGCGCCAGAGCGAACTCGGCATAAGCGGCGAACTGGTCGAGATCGGCACCTTCGAAGGCCGCTTCTTCATCGCCATGGCGCTCGGCCTGGCGCCGGGCGAGAAGGCCGTCGGCATCGATCGCTTCGACTGGCCCAATGCCGGCGTCGAAGGCCGCTTTCTCGCCAATTGCGCGGCGCACGGCATCGCCCGCGAGCGCTTCCTGTCGTGGAAAGTCGACAGCCGCGAAATCACGAGCGGCGATCTGCGCGACCGACTCGGCCACAAGCCGATCCGTTTCGTGCATATCGACAGCCATCACACGCGCGAATGCCTGCGCAACGATCTCGAGCTGGTGCATCCGCTGCTGCATCGCGACGGCATGATCTGCCTCGACGACATGTTGCACCCCGGCTATCCGATGATGGCGTCGGCGGTGTTCGACTATCTCAATCGCCATCCCGAGATGCGCCTCGCCTGCGTCATCGACCGCGAGGATATCGTGGCGGCGCCGAAATTCCTCATCTGCCGCAACAATATGTTCGAGCGTTACCGGGAGGAGTTGTTAGGCGCCTTCGCGCGCTTTCACTTCGTCCTCAACGCCGACATGGAGAGCTATTTCGCGCTGGTGCTGACACCATATCCGCGCCTGGCGGAAGTCGAGTAATTTCCCTGGTATAATACGGCGCGCCAATTCATGCTGCGGGCATGAGCCAGATGAAGCCGACTTTTCAAATTGCGGCACTTCATAGTTCATTCGTCCTGCCCATCGCCACCCTTGCGCTCGCCATCGCGATTTTCACCGCCGATAGCCTCACCGATCTGGAGATCGCCGCGCCGGTTCTGTACGTCGTGGTCGTGCTGATGTCGGTGCGCTTCTGCTCCCGGCGCGGCGTCATCCTCGTCTCACTGGGCTGCATGACGCTCACGGTTCTGAGCTATTTCCTGGCGGCAACCGGGCTCAAGCAAGCGGGGTTGATCAACACCTGCATCAGCCTGTTGGCCGTGGGGCTCACGACTTACCTTGCGCTGAGAATTGAATCGGCCAGGACTATGGCGAAATCCCTCGCCGAGGCCGATCTGCTGCGCGATGCCTTGATCGGCTCGGTGTCGCACGAACTGCGCACGCCGCTCGCCTCCATACTCGGCGGCGTGTCGATCCTCGCCGACACGCCGATGGTGGTGAATGACCGGCAACTTGCAACGTTGACCAAGGGCATCCGCGACGAAGCCGAGCGGCTCAACAGCGACATCCAGAACCTGCTCGATGCCGCGCGCATCACCAGCGAAGGCCTGCACTCCCGTCGCGACTGGACCGACCCGACCGACATTATCGATGCTGCGGCCGAACGCATCGGCGCCCGCTATCGCGGCCACGTCATCGCGCTCGAGGTCGGCAAGAACCTGCCGCTCATCCATGTCGACCCGGTGCTGGTCGAGCAGGCGCTCGGCCAAGTCATCGCCAATGCCGGAAAGTTTTCGCCGCCCGGTTCGACCGTTCGCATCGCCGCGAGGGTGGAGGACCAGCAGCTCGTCATTTCCGTGAGCGATGACGGCGCCGGCCTGACCGCCGAGGAAAGAAGCCGGCTGGCGGAACGCTTCTATCGCGGCCCGCGCCATGTCGGGAAAATCCCCGGTTCGGGCCTCGGCCTGTGGATCGCCAATACCTTCATCGTGAGCAGCGGCGGCACGCTTGCGGCGCTCAGCCCCGGCGAGGGCCAAGGCACCACGATGCAAATGGTATTTCCGATATCGCTGCGCAGTGAAGAGGACGAGATGGCGCCGCCGGACCCACCGAACGGCGTCAACGACTAGCGGTGCTTGGGCGCGGGCTGAATGGCCTCACGCGTGCGCGCCGTTGGTGGAGAAGCGCAGCGCGGCGATGCGGTCGAGTTCGGCCTGCTCGCGCGCGTTCTCCTCGGCCTTCTCGCGTGCGTGGTCGCGCTCGTCCAGCATCTCGACCTTCTTGAGCTCCTCGAAGGCCTCGCCCAGCACCGCCTTGGCGTCGTCGAGCTGGGTCTTCAACTCGTCGGCCGAGCGCTTGAGATTCTCGCGGCGGCCGATGGCCGCCTTGGCATAGGTCGGATAGGCGAAATGGGCGGGATCGTGGATGCCGGCGCGGTCCTGCTCGAGCTTGATCTCGCGGTCGAGTTCGGCCGCGATGCGGTCGAACTCGGCGATCATGGCTTCGATCTGGGCGACCTTGCGCCGCTTCTCGTCGACCTGGAATTTTTTCAGGCGGATAAGGGTTTCGCGTGACTTCATCGACTCATTACTCCCCCGAAGCCCCGAATTCGCCCCTGCGGCACGGTATTACCTCTGACCGCGAAGACGTCCCGGCTTACAGTGGATCGACTGTGGCGCAATATCGTTAGTTTTCTGTTTCCGCGCCGGCGAGGATTTTCTCAAGCCGTTGATATCCCTCCGCCATAGTGGTTGCTTCTTCCTTAAGCTGGCCGAGGAAGGCCTCCAGCGGCTTGTGCAGGGCGATGGCTTCGTCGACGTCGGGGCTCGATCCCGGGCGGTAGGCGCCGAGCCGGATCAACTCCTCCATGTCGGAATAGGTCGCCATCACCTGCTTGGCGCGGCTGATCGCCGGCAGGAAGGCCGGATCGGCCGCCCGCGGCATGGTGCGCGAGATCGATTTGAGCACGTTGATGGCCGGATAGCGGCCGCGCTCGGCGATGGCCCGTTCCAGCACAATGTGGCCGTCGAGGATGCCGCGCACGGCGTCGGCCACCGGCTCGTTGTGATCGTCGCCC
>JACQDO010000041.1 GCA_016201085.1 Hyphomicrobiales bacterium
CTGGAACGGCTGCGCGCCCGCACCAGGAGCATCGTGCACGATATCGGCGCGCAGATCATCGCGCTGCTGACCTTGGCGGCCATTGTCTTCGGCCTCGTGATCTCGCTCAATCCGCAGTTCACCGGCCGTCCGGTCGGCGGCGCGTTCTTCAATCTGATTTTGCTTGGCTACGGAATCCCCGCGCTATTGGCGGGAATCCTCGCGTTGGTGGCGCGCGGCAGCCGGCCGCTCGGCTATCGCTACGTGGCGGCGACGACCGCGGTCGTGCTGTCCATGCTTTACCTCGGGCTGGAGGTGCGCACGCTCTATCACGGCGCCGTCCTCACGCGCGGCGTGACCAGCGACGCCGAGCAATACACTTATTCGGCGGTCTGGCTGATTTTCGGCATCTTGCTTCTGTTCGCGGGTTTCCTGTTGCGCTCGCAGCCGGCGCGTCTGGCCTCCGCCGCGGTGATCGCCTTCACCATCGTCAAGGTGTTCGTCATCGACATGGCGGCGCTGACCGGTATTTTCCGCGCGCTGTCGTTCATCGGACTCGGCATCGTGCTGGTCGCCATCGGCTGGCTTTATCAGCGGTTGCTGTTTCCGGCGAAAACCAAGACTATAACGCCGGACGCAGCCGGCGCGGGAAAGACAAATGAATGAGCGCGCGATGCAATACGGCGTGGTGACGCCGGAGACTGCCAAATCCCATGACGGGCTGAGCTTCGTGCAGGCGATCATCGACGGCACGCTGCCGCAAGCGCCCATCTGCGAGGTCTTGGGCTTTCACCTGATCGAGGCCGAATACGGCCGCGCCGTATTCGAGGGCGTGCCGGAATTCCGCCTGTACAATCCGATCGGCACGGTGCACGCCGGCTTTGCCGCGACACTGCTCGATTCCGCGCTCGGCTGCTCCATCTTCTCGACGCTGGCCAAAGGCGATTCCTGGACCACGCTGGAGCTGAAATTAAATCTGGTGCGGCCGCTCACCAAGGACACCGGCCCGGTGCGGGCGGAAGGCCGCATCATCCATCGCGGCCGCACGGTGGCGACCTCGGAGGGAGACCTGAAGGATCGCGCCGGCAAGCTCTACGCCCACGCCACCACGACCTGCATGATTTTCCCCGCGAAAGAGTAATAATGGTTTGCCCCGGACGCGACGCAGCACGAAGTGTTGCGTCGCAGATCCGGGGCCTTATCAACTTCGGAAGCTGGAACGGTCCCGGTTCTGCAGCGCACCGCCATAGCGCGTCGAAGACGCGCGTAAACGCGCTTATGGCGCTGCGCTGCGCCCGGGACACGAGGCAATCGCCTAATAATTATCCGCAGTGAACGACGGCCGCAGGCCGAGCGGCCGGTGCGAATTCTGCGTGCTATGCGACACGACGGTGCGGCCTTGGTGGCGGGTGAATTCGCAGGAGGCAAAGCCCAGCCCCGAGATCGAGCCGCGGAAGCTCGCTTCGCTGGTGCGCTGGAGGTTGAAACACGGCTCCAGCGGCAACCCGCGCACCGAGGCGCACACTGCCTCGCCCTTCACCCTGAGCGTGCCGGGCGGCATATGCGCATAGCGCACCGGACCGGCGCCCTGGAATTGGATGGAGCCGACCACCGAGCCGTCGGACAGGACGCGGCCCTGGCCGCGCGTGCCTTCGAAACAGGTATAGTTGAACAGTTTGCCGATCACGAAGCGGCGCGCTTCCTCGGCACTCATCTCGCCGGCCATCGCCGGTACGGCGGCCAACAGGCCGACCGCTAACGCAACACTACGCAACATCCCCGTAACTCCGACTGACGCCACCGGCTTGAGCAGAACCTACGGCTTGTTTCCCAAGCCTACTCGATTATGACCGGACTTCGTCGACAAATTCTGAACGTGTTTACCGGATTTTGACCACGATCCGGCCGCGCACCTGGCCGGCCAGGATGCTGGCCGCCGCCTCCGGCACCCCCGAAAGGGCTATTTCCCGGGTCATTTCGGCGAGTTTGGGGCGATCCAGCTCGGTTTCCAGCCGTTTCCACGCCTCTTTGCGGCGCTCTAGCGGGCACATGACGGAATCGATGCCGTAAAGACACACCCCCCGCAGAATGAAGGGCGCAACCGACCCCGGCAGGTCCATACCCCCCGCCAGCCCGCAGGCCGCCACCGCCCCACCATAGCGGGTCATCGACAACAGGTTGGCCAGCGTGGCGGAGCCGACCGCATCGACGGCTCCGGCCCAGCGCTCTTTGGCCAGCGGCTTGGGCGGGCCGGCCAGATCCTTACGATCAACGATCTCAGTGGCGCCCAGGCCCTTGAGGTAGCCGGCCTCGCCGGTACGGCCGGTGACCGCATGAACGGCAAAGCCGCGCTTGGCCAGCAGCGCAATCGCCACCGAGCCGACGCCGCCGGCAGCTCCCGTGACCGCCACCGGGCCCTGTGCCGGGGTAAGCCCATGGCGCTCCAACGCCATCACCGCCAGCATCGCCGTGTAACCGGCCGTGCCGATCGCCATGGCCTCGCGCGTGCTCATGCTCGCCGGCAACCGCACCAGCCAATCGCCCTTCACGCGCGCCTTGGCGCCATAGGCGCCGAGATGGGTCTCGCCGCAGCCCCAGCCGTTGAGGATCACTTTGTCGCCCGCCTTCCAGTCCGCGTGACTGGAGCTTTCGACCGTGCCGGCGAAGTCGATGCCGGCGATCATCGGAAAACGGCGCACCACCGGCGCCTTGCCGGTGACGGCGAGCCCGTCTTTGTAGTTCACCGTGGAATATTCGACGGCGACGGTAACATCGCCTTCCATCAGATTGGCTTCGTCGAAATCGGCGAGCGCCGCTGTGGTGCCCTTCTCCGCCTTCTCGATCACAATCGCCTTGAATGTCGCCACGGCACGCCTCGCTGGTTCGAAAAACCCGAGGCATTCATGGCGCGACGGACGCGACGGTGCAAGCCGGTTAGGCTGCGACGGGTGCGGCTTCGGCGCGCACGATCGGCTTCTCGACAATGGGCAGGTTGATGACCGCCGACAGCACGCCGAACAGCACCGACAGCCACCACACCACATTGTAGGAGCCGGTGCGCTCGAACAGGATGCCGCCCAGCCAGACGCCGAGGAAACCGCCGACCTGGTGGCTGAAGAAGGCGAAGCCGAACAGCGTCGCCATCCAGCGGGTGCCGAACATCAGCGCCACCAGCGCCGAGGTGGGCGGCACGGTCGACAGCCAGAGCAGGCCCATCACGGCGCCGAACACGATGGCCGAGACCGCCGTCACCGGCAGGCTGATGAACGCGATCACAGCCAGCGAACGCGCCAGATAGATGATCGACAATATATAGCGTTTCGGCATGCGGTCGCCGAGCCAGCCGGCCGTGATCGAGCCAATAATATTGAACAACCCGATGGCGCCCAACGTCCAGGCGCCGGCATCGGCCGACAGTCCGCGGTCGACCAGATAGGCCGGCAGATGCACCGTGATGAACAGCAGCTGGAAGCCGCAGGTGAAGAAGCCGAGCACCAGCAGAACGTAGGAGCGGTGTCCGAAGGCTTCGGCCAGCGCCTGCAACAGCGACTGCTGGCTGACGGCGCCGGGCTTGGCCTTCATATCCATCGGCGCCGTGCGCAAGGCGAGCGCACAGGGGATTACCAGCAGCGTGATGATGCCGAACGCGACCAGCGCATGCTGCCAGCCGAGATGATCGATGAAGGCGACCGCCAGCGGCGAGAACAGGAATTGCCCGAACGAGCCGGCGGCGGTGCCGGCGCCGAAGGCGAGCGAGCGCATGTGCGGCGGCATCAGCTTGCTGAACGCGGCAATGACCACCGTGAACGAGCTGCCGGCGATGCCGAGCCCGGTCAGCACGCCGGCCGAAAAATTGAGCATGCCCGGCGTGGTCGAATAGGCCATCAGCAGCAGGCCGGCGCAGTACAGCACGGCGCCGGCAGAGAGCACGCGCATGGTGCCGAAGCGGTCGGCAATGGCGCCGACGAAAGGCTGCGCGGTGCCCCAGACGATCACCTGGATCGCCAGCGCCAGCGCGAACACCTCGCGGCCCCATTGGAAGGCCGACGACATCGGGGTCAGGAACAAGCCGAGCGCGGCGCGCGGTCCGAAGCCGAGCGCGCCGATCAGGCAGCCGCAAACCAGGATGACGAGCGGCGTGCGCCAAGTTCCGAGGACCGACTTATCCGCTGACGATTGCATCGACATCGTATGATTGCTCCGGCCGGGTGGCAGCGCCATCTGCGCCCGCGGTTCCAAATCCGGTGCGGACGGCGGCGGACCATAGAGGTTTCACCGGGCAATCCAAAACGAATCTTCGTGATCCTGGGCATTTGCGCGGTGCATGGCTGAGGGCGCAAGCCGCTATTTGCGGGATTTTTGGCGGGTCGACGCCTGTCCCTCTTCGGAGTTCAACCACTCGCGGCTGGGGTTGACGGGTGCGAGCTTTTCCTCGATGGCGGCTTCTTTCTGCGTTGCCGCCGCGTCGCCCCAGGTCGGTTCCTCGGAACCGTCGCCCCAGTTGCGCGGCCGATAGAAAGTGTGGACGCCGAGCTTGTACAGCTTATTCATCTCCCCGACCCAGCTCGGGTGCACCCAGTAAGCGTGATAGTGGGTGGACTTCGCCACTTCCGGCATCCACAGCTTGCCATCGAGCATGTCGCGGGAAATGCGCTGGGCGCGTGCCCACGCATCCGGCTCGGTGACGATGTCGGGAATGCCGTCGCAGGCGAAGGTGAACTGGCAAGCGAGATGGCGGTTGGCGTTCTGATAGACGACGCCGCAGACATCGTTCGGATAGAACGGCGAGAACACGCGATTCATCACCACCTGCGCGACGGCGATTTGCCCGCGCACCGGCTCGCCGCGCGCCTCGAAATAGATCGCGTTGGCCAGACACTTCTCGGCCTTGGCGCGCGCCACGCCGGTAAGCGCCAGCCGTTCGGCCGGCGAGCGCGGCCGCTGATCGAGCCCGGTGACCTCGCCTTTTTTGGCGATGGATTGGCCCTCTTTGTCATCGCCGAGCGGGAGCGAAGCAAGCGCCGACTGCTTGATGTCGGGGTCGCCGGTGGTGCGCGAAGCCATGACGATCGGCGCCTGGCCGGGTGCCCAGGGCGCGATAGTTTCGCGTTCCGGTGCGATCGGATTGGCGCCGAAATAAACCAACGAGGAATCTTTGCTCTTGCCGTGCTGCGGCACCACTCCGAGCAGAGGCGGAGGCGGCATGTCGACATAAGGCAGTTCGACGTTGGGCGTCGCCGCGCCGGCGGGCGGCAATTCGCTGAATTCGTATTTCGAGTACGGATCGAAGCGGCCATCGTTCTTCGACGCGATATCGGATTCCGGCTGCGGCGCGATCGCCAGCAGCGGCGGCAATGGCGGCAGCGGCTCGCGCGCACGCGACAGGACCGAGTCGCGCTTGGCCTTGCGATTGACCTTGGGGAATTGCAGCGGCGCCGAACCGTCGCCGAGCGGCTCCGCGCCGATCGAACCGGTGATGTCGGTCGGGTCGAAATTAGCCAGCGCGTAGATCGGCGGCAGTGGAATCGCGGTGCCGACCGGGCGCGGCAGGCTGAACATGGCGGCGTGAATGGTGCCGAACGGCGAGGCGATCAGATGCGCGCGCGCGCGCGCCGCTACCGCCGGCTGGCGTGCCAGCAACGCGCC
>JACQDO010000082.1 GCA_016201085.1 Hyphomicrobiales bacterium
CTCGACGGTAATTCCGCCGAGGGCGTTCTGACGTTTGCCACCGACGGGCGGCAGACGCTGCAAGGCACGCTCGCCTCCGACACGCTCGATCTTTCGCCCTATGTCTCCACCGTCCGCCTGCTCACCACCAATCAGCGCGAGTGGAACAACGGCGTGATCACGCTCGACGGCCTTTCCGGCATCGATTTCGATCTGCGGCTGTCGGCGGCGAAAGTGGTCATGTCCAACGCCAAGATCGGCCGCACCGCCATCGGCGCCAATCTGCGCGCCGGCCATCTGGTGGTGACGGTGGGCGAGGCGCAGGCCTATGGCGGCGTGATCCAGGGCTCGCTGACGCTGGCCAATTTCGAAAAGGGCGTCGACGTCAAATCGCAGCTGCAATTCACCAATGTCGAGCTGGAAAGCTGCCTCGGCCAGGTGTTCGGGCTGCACCGGCTGGAAGGCAAGGGCAACATTTCGCTCAATGTCGAAGGCAGCGGCGATAGCGTTTTGGCGGTCACGCGCAGCTTGAACGGCAGCGCCTCGCTGATCGGAACGAACGGCGCACTGACCGGCCTCAATGTCGAGCAGCTGCTGCGCCGCCTGGAGCGGCGGCCGCTGTCGGGCGGCGGCGAATTCCGTACCGGGCGCACGCCCTATGACAAGATTTCGGTCGCGCTCAAGATCGTCCAGGGTACGGCCACGGTCGAGGACGTGAAGATCGAAGGCTCGGCGGTCAAGCTGGCGCTGGCCGGCACCGCCTCGATCCCCGAGCGCGAACTCGACCTCAAGGGCATTGCCGCGCTGACCCCGAGCCGGCCGGGCGCGCCGGTGTTCGAACTACCGTTCATCGTGCAGGGCTCCTGGGACGATCCGCTCATGCTGCCCGATCCGGAGGCGCTGATCCGGCGCTCGGGCGCGGCCGCCCCGCTGCTCAATGCGATACGCGAGCGCAGCGCGCGCGATACCGTGCGTTCGGTGATCGAGCGGTTCACCGGCAGCCCGGCCGCCGCCAACCCGCCCGCCGGTGCCGCCATTCCGGCGGCCGAGCAGGCCCCTGTGGCCAAGCCGGAATAACGGGCCTGTCCTGTAAAAAGCCGGCCATGGTGCCTGTACGAAAGGTTAACGATTTCCTGCCATCGTAACGTCCGCCGCGCGCGGGCGAGCCGCCTATGCGCTTGAATTGAGTCGGGCAGGAAGACGGATGCTGCATCCCATCCTTCGAACGCTGGTCAAGGTTGCCGTCGCCTCGCTGGTGGTGGGGACGATCCTCGCGCATTTCGGCATCACCGCCGAGCAGTTGATGCGCGAATTCGGCCTGTCGGCCGACCGGCTTGAGGATTACGCCAGACGCGGCGTCGCCTGGGCCTTGCCCAACGTGCTGCTCGGCTCGCTGGTGATCGTGCCGATCTGGTTCCTGGTCTATCTGTTCCGCCCGCCCGGCGCCGGCCCGAGCGGCAACCAATAATCACACCTGCGCACCCAGCATTTTGTTTGCGCATGATCTTTTCCGAAAACCGGTTGCCACTTTTCGGGATCATGCGCCCGCGCGCTCGCGCCGCACGGCGCCGCGCTTGCTCGCCAGCGATGCCACCACGGTCGCCACCGCCACCACCGCGATCATGATGGTGCAGACGGCGTTGATTTCCGGCTTCACGCCCAGGCGCACCTCCGAATAGATACGGATCGGCAGCGTGGTGGCGCCCGGCCCGGTGGTGAAGCTGGCGATCACCAGATCGTCGAGCGACAGCGAGAAGGCGAGCATCCAGCCGGCGGCGATGGCGGGCAGAATCAGCGGCAGTGTGACGGTCAGGAACGTCTTGAGCGGCGGGCAGCCGAGATCCATCGCCGCCTCCTCCAGGCTGCGGTCGAAGGAGACCAGCCGCGACTGCACGATCACGGTCACAAAGCACATCGTCAGCGTGGTGTGGGCGATCGAAATCGTCCAGAAGCCGCGGTCGACATCGAGCGCGACGAACAACAGCAGCAGCGACAGCCCGGTGATCACCTCCGGCATCACCAGCGGCGCGTAGACCATGCCGGAGAACAGCAGGCGGCCGCGGAACCGCCCCAGGCGCGTCAGCGCCACAGCGGCGCAGGTGCCGAGCACGGTGGCGGCACTCGCCGACAGCGCGGCGATGCGCAGGCTGGTCCAGGCGGCGTCGATCATGGCGCGATCGCTCAAGAGCGCGCGATACCAGGTGAGCGACCAACCGCCCCACACCGTCACCAGGCGCGAACCGTTGAACGAATAGATCACCAGGATGACGATCGGCAGATAGAGAAAGGCCAGGCCGAGCGTGACCGAGACGATGTTGAATATGGATGCCCTCCGGCCCATCAGCGCCCTCCTTCGAGGGAACGCTGCTGCATCCGCTCATAGAACAGCATCGGCACCAGCAGCAGGCCGAGCAGCGCAACTGCAATCGCCGATGCCACCGGCCAATCCTTGTTGGCGAAGAATTCCATCCACAGCGTCTGTCCGATCATCACCGTCTGCGAACCGCCGAGCAGATCGGGAATGACGAATTCGCCGGCGATCGGAATGAAACAGAGCAGCATGCCCGCCGCCACTCCCGGCAGCGACAGCGGCAGCGTTACCAGCCAGAACGCTCGTCCGCGCGGACAGCCAAGATCGGCCGCCGCTTCCAGCAGCGACTCGTCCATCTTCTCCAGCGCGGCGTAGAGCGGCAGCACCATGAACGGCAGATAGGAATAGACCATGCCGATATAGATCGCCGTGTCGGACGACAGCCACGCCACCGGCGTATCGACGATGTGCAATCGCAGCAGCACGTCGTTGAGCAGGCCGTCGCGCTGCAGGATGTTGATCCAGGCATAGACGCGGATCAGGAACGAGGTCCAGAACGGCAAGATCACCAACATCACCAACACCGGCTGCAACCGGCGCGGCGAGCGGGCGATGCCGTAGGCGAGCGGATAGCCGACGGCGAGCAGGATCGCGGTCGACAGCGCGGCCACTTCCAGGCTCTTGAGATAAGAAACCGGATAGAGCCAATCGGAACCGAGCATGGCGTAATTGTCGGCCGACAGCGCGGCAAAGAACGCCTTGAGGCCGGCCCAGCCGGCGGCCCATTCGAGCACCGGCACATAAGGCGGCTGCGCAATGGCGGTCTGCGACAGGCTGATCTTGAGCACGATGAGGAAGGGCGCCAGGAAAAACAGCGCCAGCCAGAGATAGGGGATGAGCAGCACCAGGCGTGCGGACCAACTACGTTTGGCGCGCTGATTTTGGATCATCAATCAGCGCCCCTGTTTAGCTCAGGCATAGCCGCGCGCACAGCCGCACTCCCTCTCCCCTTGGGGGAGAGGGTTGGGGTGAGGGGGCAAGTGACTCTCGATAGGCAATATCCCCTCACCCGGCGCACTGCGTGCGCCGACCTCTCCCCATGGGAGAGGTGAAGAGGTGACTGCGGCGCGCGCGTCGGGAACAACATGCTCATCTTGTCAGCACCCAGCCTGCTTCCGGCGGCCAGGACAGCCACACCACATCGTCGATGCCGAACGAAGCCCGTCCACGCGCGCTGGTATTGGCGAGCGCCACCTTCATCAGCGAGCGATCGGCGAGCCGCACTTTGTAGATCGACATGTCGCCGCGATAGCCGATCTCGAACACGGTGCCGGGGATCGCGTTGAGATTGCCATCCGCGGGGCGTTGCGCGGCGATGTGGAGTTTTTCCGGCCGCAGCGCCAGCCAGACCGTATCGCGTTTCCTGCCGCCAGCGGGCATGGCGGCGCGAAAACGGCCCAGCACGGTTTCGATGGCGCCCTCGGCCAGCATGCCTTCGAGCAGGGTCACCTCGCCGATGAAATCGGCGACCCAGCGCGAATTCGGCCGTTCGTAAATTTCCGACGGCGCCGCCACTTGCGCCAGCCGGCCGCGATCCATCACCGCGATGCGGTCGGCGACGGTCATCGCCTCGTCCTGGTCGTGGGTAACGATGACGAAGGTGGTGCCGAGCCTGCGTTGCAGCTCCATCAGCTCGAACTGGGTCTCGGCGCGCAGCTTCTTGTCGAGCGCGGCCATCGGCTCGTCGAGCAGCAGCACGCGCGGCCGCTTGATCAGCGCGCGCGCCAGCGCCACCCGCTGACGCTGGCCGCCCGAGAGCTGGTCGATGCGGCGCCGGCCGAAATCCGGCATGCGCACCAGCGCCAACATTTCGGCCACGCGTTCGGCGATCTCGGCCCGGCCCGCCCTCTCCTGGCGCAGCCCGAAGGCGATATTGCCCGCCACGCTGAGATGGGGAAACAGCGCGTAGTTCTGGAACATCATGTTGACCGGCCGGCGGTGCGGCGGCACGGCCACGATGTCCTCGCCGTCGAGCAGGATGCTGCCTGCGCTCGGCGTCTCGAACCCGGCCAGCATCCTCAATAATGTCGTCTTGCCGCAGCCGGAGGGTCCGAGCAGCGCGAAGAATTCGCCCTCGCCGATGTCGAGCGTGAATTCCTCGACCGCGGTTATCTGGCCGAAGCGCTTGGCCACGCCGGCGAAGCGCACCAGCGGCCTATCGCCTGCCGTCTGCTCCTGCGTGGCTGCCTCCGCCATCGGTTTCCTCGTTCCGGCCCGCTCTGCGTGCGCACGGTAGCGCATGACGGCGAAAAGTGGGAACCGGATTCCGAGGACGGATATGGACGCGGTCAGACCGCGGGCGGCGTGCCGAAGATCTCGCCGATTTTACGCTGCAGCATCGGCAGCCGCGGCGCCGGACCGTAATAATCGCCGAACTTCACGCTGGCGCGCGGCTTGAGCAGGATCGAGATCAGGCGGTCGAGCAGCGCCTTGGCCGATACCGGCTTGCACAGGAACTCGTTGACGCCGATCTTGAGCGACTCGACGATGCGCCAGCGCTCGCCATTCGCGCTGAGCATGATGATGGGAATGTCCGGCACCGGGAACACGCCGGGCGAGCGCACGATGCGCACCAGCTCGGGACCGTTGAGCAGCGGCATTTCCCAGTCCAGCACCACGATGTCGGGCGCGGCCTGGCGGATCATCTCCAGCGCGGCGATGCCGTCGCAGGCCTCCAGCGTCTTCTTGACGCCGATATTGCCGAGCAGGCCGCGCACCATGTTGCGCATGAAGGCATTGTCGTCGACCACCAGCACGTTGAGCTGCTGGATCAGGAATTCGGCTTGCTTGGCGGTGATCGACATGCGGGAAACCCGGTGAGCCGGCGATTGTGTTCGGCAATCATCACCGGGCCGTTAACGTTCGCGCTATGGCGTCCCGCCAGCCGGCATACTTTCGTTCACGCTCGGCTGCCGCCATGCGCGGCTGGAAACGGCGGTCGAGCCGCCATTGCGCCGCAAAGCCGTCAAGGCCGGGGCAAAGGCCGGCGGCAAGACCGGCCAGATATGCCGCGCCCAGAGCTGTGGTTTCCATCACCTCAGGCCGGTCCACCGGGGCGGCCAGGATATCGGCGAGGAACTGCATGGTTGCATCGCTGGCGGTCATACCGCCATCGACGCGCAGGACCGTTTCGGCGGCGGCGGCACGCGGCCAGTCGGCGCGCATGGCCTCGAGCAGATCGCGGGTCTGGTAGCCAACCGCTTCCAGCGCGGCGCGCGCGATCTCCGGCCCGCCGCTGTTGCGGGTGAGCCCGAAGATCGCCCCGCGCGCCTGCGCGTCCCAATAGGGCGCGCCCAGGCCGACAAAGGCCGGCACCAGATAGACCTGCTCGGCCGGGTCGGCGCGCGCGGCGAGCGGGCCGACATCCGAGGCCTGGGCGATGATCTTCAGGCCGTCGCGCAGCCATTGCACGGCGGCGCCGGCGATGAAGATGGCGCCTTCCAGCGCGTAAGTTCGCCGGCCATCGAGCTGATAGGCGATGGTGGTGAGCAGCCGGTTGCGCGAGGCGACCCGCTCGGACCCGGTATTGAGCAAAGCAAAGCAGCCGGTGCCGTAGGTCGATTTCATCATGCCGGGCGAAAAGCAGCCCTGCCCAACCGTCGCCGCCTGCTGATCGCCGGCCATGCCGAGGATACGGATGGGGGCGCCGAACAAGTCGGGGGCGGTGACGCCGAATTCGCCGGAACAGTCCGCCACCCGCGGCAACAGGCTGCGCGGCACGCCGAACATCCGGCTTAAGTTCTCGTCCCACTCGCCGCTGCCGATATCGAGCAGCGCCGTGCGCGCGGCATTGCTGGCGTCGGTCGCATGCACCTTGCCGCCGGTGAGCCGCCACAACAGGAAACAGTCGATGGTGCCGAAGGCGAGCTGGCCGGCTTCGGCCTGCGCCCGCGCGCCGTCCACGCGGTCGAGCAGCCAGACGATCTTGCTAGCGGAAAAATAAGGATCGAGCAGCAGCCCGGTCTTGGCGGCGATCTCCGGTTCATGACCGTCCGCGCGCAAGCGATCGCACATGTTCGCGGTGCGGCGGTCCTGCCAGACGATGGCGTTGTGGATCGGCTTGCCGGTCGCGCGCTCCCACAGCAGCGTGGTCTCGCGCTGATTGGCGATGCCGATGCCGGCGATGTCGCGCGCGGCAAGCCCGGCTTTGGCCATCGCCTCGCGCACGGTAGCCACCGTGGCCTGCCAGATTTCTTCCGCGTCGTGTTCGACCCAACCGGGCTGCGGATAGTGCTGACGCAGCTCCCGCTGCGCGCGGGCAAGCGGCTGGAGGTTGGCGTCGAACGCGATCGCGCGCGTCGAGGTGGTACCCTGATCGATGGCGATGAGTGCAGACGGCACGACGATACCCCCGGCGCAAATACTAAACGCCGGGAGCTTAGTTCACCAGAACCAGATTGGTCATGGCCCGGTCGGCGTCGCCATGGATGCCTGACAGGAGCTTGCGCGGCGCCGGGCCGTAATAATCGCCGCTGCGCACAAACGGACGAGGATTGGTCAGCACCGCCACCATGCGATCCTGCAAGGCCTTCGAGGAGACCGGCTTGAGCAGGAATTCATTGACGCCGACCTGGACGGATTCGATCACGCGCGAGCGTTCGCCGTGGCCGGTGAGCATGATGATCGGCACGTTGGGGAACGGGAAGATATCCGGCGAGCGCACCATGCGCACGAATTCCGCGCCGTCGATCCCGGGCATTTCCCAATCGACAATGACCACGTCGGGGCCCACCGAACGAATGAGTTCCAATCCGGCCGCGCCGTTCGCCGCCTCGTAGATGGTGCGCACACCGATGCTTATGAGCAACGTGCGCACGACCTTGCGCATGTAATGCTCGTCGTCCACCACCAAAACCTTGGTGGCGGCGAAGATGGTGGCGAGTGCCCTGACGTCGGCCATAGCAAGTCCGGTCTTCAATAAAATGAGCGGTATGCCGTACGAGTAAAGCACAAAGGTATAGCGGCGCCTTAAATCGACCCCCGGAAATTTTGCCTATTGCGGTAAGGATTTATCAACCACGCTGCCGCGCTAAGCCTTTGCCGGCCGCGCCGTTTCTTCAGCCAGCGTCGCGATGAACCGGTCGATCGCATCGCGTTGCTCGGGCGTCGCTGTCAGACCGAGCTTGCTGCGCCGCCACAGCACATCCTCGGCGGTCTGCGCCCATTCGTTCTCGACCAGATAACGCACTTCGGCGGCGGTGAGGTTGCCGGTGAAGCAAGCGCCGAGATCCTGCATGCTCTGCGCATCGCCCAAAATGCGCTCGAGCCGCAGGCCATAGGCTCGCACCAGGCGTCGCGCATGCGGCTCCGACAAAAACGGCCAGCGCGCGATCGTCTCGGCCACCACCGGATAAAAACCATCGGGCGAAAACTCGCCGCCGGGCAGCTTGGAGCCGGCAGTCCACGACGGCCGCAGCTGGAAGAACTGGCCGATGCGCGCCATCGCCGCCTCCGCCAGCCGGCGATGGGTGGTGATCTTGCCGCCATAGATGGTGAGCAGCGGTGCCTCGCCGCGGCGTTCGTCGAGCACCAGTTCGTAATCGCGCGTCACGTCCTCCGGACGTCCTGAGCCGTCGTCGCGCAACCCGCGCACGCCCGAAAACGACCACACCAGTTCGTCGGGTGTGACCGTTTCGCGGAAATACTCGTTCACCACGTCGCAAAGATAGGTGATCTCCTCCACGTCGGGCGCCGGCGAATTGAGATCGCCGACGAAGTTCTCGTCGGTGGTGCCGATCAGCGTGAAATCGTCGGCGAACGGCAGCGCGAACACAACGCGTCCGTCGGCCGCCTGCAATATATAGCCGCTGTCGTGATCGAACAGGCGGCGCACCACGATGTGGCTGCCCTTGATCAGGCGCACCCGCGCCTTCAGCGGTGTGCGGATGACGGTGTCGGCCACTTGGCCGATCCAGGGCCCGGCGGCGTTGACCAGCACGCGCGCAGTGGCGACACTGCGATGGCCGCGACAGTTGAGCACCAGTTCCCATTCGTCGCGACGCTCGACCCGCATGCAGCGGGTGCGCGTACGGATGTCGGCGCCATGCTCGGCGGCATCGAGCGCGTTGAGCGCCACCAGCCGGGAGTCGTCCACGCAGCAGTCGGAATATTCGAAGCCGTAGAGGAACTGTCGTTTCAGCGGCTGGCCGACCGGATGGTGGGTGAGATCGACGGTGCGCGCAGCCGGCAGCAGCTTGCGCGCGCCAAGCCAGTCGTAAAGGAATAGTCCGAACCGTAGCTTGAGCGGCATGCGCAGGCCGGACAGCGGCGGCAGCATGAAGCGCATGGGCCGGATCGCATGCGGGGCCATGCGCAGCAGCACCTCGCGCTCGCGCAGCGCCTCGCGCACCAGGCGGAAGGCGCCGCGTTCGAGATAGCGCAGGCCGCCGTGGATCAGCTTGCTGGAGGCCGAGGAGGTGCCGGAGGCGAGGTCGTTCATTTCCACCAGCAGCACGCGCAGGCCCCGGCCGGCGGCGTCGCGCGCCAGCCCGGTTCCGTTGATGCCGCCGCCGATGATGGCGAGGTCGAATTCGGCCATGAATGCTGATTAGCGTGATTCGGTGAATAATGGGCGGACTGTGCGGCACAATCTAGAACGCGGCGTGTTAATATCGATTAAAGCCATGTAATTCGGGCGTGATTGAAAAACCGCCTTGGCTTGGCCATATCTCAGATCGGCACCCAGGATGTTCAATGCCCTCGCCCCGCCTGCTCGTCATTGAAGGCAATTCACCGCAGACCATGGCCGATCACCTGGCGGTCGGGGGCGTGCCGGCCAGCAAGGGCTATTCCGACCTGCTGCGCGAGGTGCTGCCGGGAGCGGTCGTGGACATCTGCTATCCGGGCGACCCGACGGCGCTGCTGCCGGAAGGCGCGGGCTTGGCGGGCTATGACGGCATCGCCATCACCGGCTCGAGCCTGCACATCTATAACGGCGGCGCCGAGGTGATGCGCCAAGTCGAACTGGTGCGCGCGGCGCTCTCGACCGGCACGCCGTTGTTCGGCTCGTGCTGGGGCTTGCAGGTGATCACCGCGGCGGCCGGTGGCAGCGTGCGGAAGAATCCCAAGGGCCGCGAGATCGGCTTCGGCCGCGGCATCAGGCTGACGGAAGCCGGCCGCAAGCATCCGATGTATGTCGGCAAGCTCGACGTGTTCAACGCGCCGACCGTGCATCTCGACGAAGTCGAAGCGTTGCCGGCGGGCGCCACCGTGCTCGCCACCAACGCGGTGTCCGACGTGCAAAGCGTGGAAATCCGCACCAACGGTTCGGTCGCCTGGGCGGTGCAGTATCATCCGGAATATCCCTTGCGCGAGATCGCGGCGATCGCGCGCCGCATCGGCACGCGGCTGATCGAGGAAGGCTTCTTCGCCGACGCGGCCGACATCAAGACGTTCTCCGACGATCTGGAGACGCTCGACCGCGATCCGGCTTGCAAGCGGCTCGCCTGGCGGCACGGGATCAGCAAGAATATTCTCGACCGCAAGCTGCGCATCAGCGAGGTTGCCAACTGGGTCGAATTCCAGGTGCTGCCGATGCGGGTGAAGCGGGGAAGAGGCTAGCGTGGACTATTCCGGCAAACACGTGGTGGTGACCGGCGGCACCGGCGCACTCGGCAGCGCGGTGGTCGGCTCGCTGCTCGGTCTGGGCGCGACCTGCACCGTGCCCTATAGGCGCGAGACGGAAGCGGGGCGCTTTCCCCATCGCGGCGATCCGAATGTCAAATTGATCGCGGTGTCAGATCTTGTGGACGCGGACGCGGTGGCAAAGCTCTACGCCGGGATAACGCCATGGGCGTCGATCCACATCGCCGGCGGCTTCGCCATGGGCAAGGTCGCCGACACCGACAAGGCGGCGCTGATGGCGCAGATCGACGGCAATCTGGTGTCGTGTTTCCTGTGCTGCCGCGCGGCGGTCAATGCCATGCGCGGCGGC
>JACQDO010000083.1 GCA_016201085.1 Hyphomicrobiales bacterium
ACGTTGCTCGACAAGTTGAAAGTGCGCCAGCCGCAGAACGGCATCGCCACCTCGCCGGGTGCCGCGCGCGCCATCGCCGACCAGATCGGCTATCCGGTCGTGATCCGGCCGTCCTACGTGCTGGGCGGGCGCGGCATGGAAATCGTGCGCGACGCCGCGCAGCTCGATCGCTATGTCACGCGGCTGGCCGCCACGCTCGACAAGCCGTCCGAGCTGGTGGTGTCGAAGAAGAGCCCGCTGCTGATCGACCGCTATCTGTCCGACGCCACCGAAGTCGACGTCGACTGCCGGGGCGACGGCAAAGACACTTTCATCGCCGGCATCATGGAGCACATCGAGGAAGCCGGCATCCACTCGGGCGATTCCGCCTGCGCGCTGCCGCCGCATTCGCTCGACGCCAAGACGATTGCCGAGCTCGAGCGGCAGACGCGCGAACTGGCGCTGGCGCTCAATGTCGGCGGCCTGATGAACGTGCAATACGCCATCAAGGACGGCGAGATTTACGTGCTGGAGGTCAATCCGCGCGCCTCGCGCACGGTGCCGTTCGTCGCCAAAGTGATCGGCCTGCCGGTGGCCAAGATCGCCTCGCGCATCATGGCCGGCGAAAGCCTGGCGAGCTTCAAGCTCAAGTCCGGTACCTACAAGCACCGCGCGGTGAAAGAGGCCGTCTTCCCATTCGCGCGCTTCCCCGGCGTCGACACCGTGCTGGGGCCGGAGATGAAATCCACCGGCGAAGTGATGGGGATCGACGGTTCGTTCGAGATCGCCTTCGCCAAGAGCCAGATCGGCGGCGGTACCAGCCTGCCGCGCGATGGCACCGTGTTCGTTTCGGTCAAGGACGCCGACAAACCGCGCATTGTCGATGCGGTCAGGCTGCTGGCCTCGCTCGGCTTCAAGACCATCGCCACCTCGGGCACCCAGCGCTACCTGGCGGCACAGGGGGTGGAGGCGGCCAAGGTCAACAAAGTGCTGGAAGGCCGGCCCCATATCGTCGACGCCATCAAAAACGGCGGGGTTCAGCTGGTTTTCAATACCACCGAGGGGGCCGCCGCCCTGGCCGACAGCCGCTCCATGCGCAACGCCGCCCTCTTGCATAAAGTGCCGTACTACACCACTCTTTCGGGTGCCGTCGCCGCGGCGCAAGGCATCAAAGCCTATCTCGGGGGCGACCTCGAGGTGCGTACGTTGCAGAGTTATTTCAGCGGCCGGACTTGAGGGCTCAAGCCCTCGCCGGTCCGAACCCGAAGTACGGCGGCGCGAGTTAGGCCGGGAATTCAACGGTCGCGGTGCAGAAAAATCTGGCCGCGGCCTGGGCTTTTTTAACCGGCCCTGGATGCATGACTCCGGTTCCACGGCTGGCCGTGGCCGGAGTCGTATTACGAGTGGGTTGAACGGTAATTAAAGGGTGGAAGGGGCTTGGCGGCGCGAAGAAGCGTGCAATTCAAGTTCGGGCGCCCGCCAGGAGGAGAAGGACGATGGACAAGATTCCGATGACGGCCGCCGGCTATTCCACACTGGAAGCCGAGCTCAAGCACCGCCAGCAGGTGGAGCGCCCGCGCATCATCCAGCAGATCACCGAGGCGCGTACGCACGGCGATCTGTCGGAGAATGCCGAGTATCACGCCGCCAAGGAGCAGCAGTCGCTCAACGAGGGCGCCATCGCCGAACTCGAGGACAAACTGGCGCGCGCCGACGTGATCGACGTCTCCAAGCTGTCGGGCGACACCATCACGTTTGGCGCGACGGTCACGCTGGTCGACGAGGACACCGACGAGAAGAAGGTGTGGCAGATCGTCGGCGAGCCGGAAGCCGACGCCAAGAAGGGCCGCATTTCGATCACCTCGCCGCTGGCCAAGGCGCTGATCGGCAAGACCAAGGGCACCACCGTCGAGGTCAACACGCCGGGCGGCGCCCGCGCCTATGAGATCAAGAAGGTGGATTGGCGGTAACCGCCCGCTCGACGTCGCGGCCGCCGTATAAAATACGGTCGATGACGACGCGACCGGTTTCGACGTGGAAGGCGATCGTCACGCGCCGCTCGAAGCCGACGACTCTCAGGCCGGGACGGATATCATCGCGCTGTGTTCCGCGTTCGGTGAACCGCTCGAAGCCGAGACAATATTTCTCGATACGGCCGATATAGCCGATCGCCCGGCCAGCCCCCGATCGCTCGGCAATGAAGTCGTAGAGGCCGATCAGATCGACCTGCGCTTCCGGCGAAAAAGCGATCTCACGTTTTCGCACGACGCGATGTCTGGCGCCGCCGCGCGTGGCGCGCCTTGATGCCGGCAAATACCTGCTTGGCGGGAATTGCGCGCGTCGGGTCGGCCTTCATCGCATCATAGACCGGAGCGACATCCTCGCGCAGCCACCGCTCGACCGCGGCGTCGCGGTCTTGCAATGCCCGTAGTCCGGCACGAACGACTTCGCTGGCCGATGCATAAGCCCCGGACGCGACTTTCTTGTCGATGAATTTCGCGTGCTCCCGTGGCAGGCTGACGGTGCGTTTCGCGATCGAAGCCATGGGTGCGACCTCTTGGTATGAACAAATCTTACCAGAAATCGGACAGGGCCGCCAAGCGACCCGCGTCTTCTGGGCGCCCTTATTCCATCGGCACCATGGCCGCGTCCTTGGACTGGCGCAGCGTGAGCGAGGTCTTCACGTTGCGCACGTTGGGCGCCGAGGTGAGCTTCTCGACGAAGGCCTGGAAGGTTTTCAAATCGGGCGCCACGCACTTCAAGACGAAGTCGATCTCGCCCGACAGCATCCAGCATTCGCGCACCAGCGGCTGCGCGCGCACGAAATCCTCAAAGGCCGTGAGATCGGCCTCCGCCTGGCTCGCCAGATGCACCATGGCGAACACCGCCACCTCGTAACCGAGCTTCTTCTCGTCGAGCAGCGCGCGATAGCCCTTGATGTAGCCGGCCTCCTCCAGCGCGCGCACGCGCCGCAGGCAGGGTGGCGCCGAAATGCCGACCCGGCGCGACAACTCCACATTGGTGATGCGGCCGTCGTCCTGCAGTTCCTTCAGGATCTTGCGGTCGATGGCATCGAGGCGGGCGGGCAAGGGCAACTCCAGCGCGAGCGCAGCGGATAAAAGCAGCGGTCCATCCATACCGCGAAATAATGTTTCGCGAAAGATTATTGCGCTGACAAATGCTCCGACAAGCGCGACCTCTGTGCCAATAGACCCAATGTTGTGACTACGGGGGGTTGCGTATCTTGCATAGCTCGGCGTAAGGCCATACATCGTGCGGGGCACAAGAGCCGGCCGAGGATCCGGCCGCCCGGGCGATTGGGTCGCCCGACGACGCCCGCCAGGGGGGCGCATACGATGGCAAAGACTACCCACGCTAAGGTCGTGATCGTCGGCTCGGGTCCGGCGGGTTACACCGCCGCGATCTACGCCGCGCGCGCCATGCTGGAGCCGATCCTGATCCAGGGCGTGCAGCCCGGCGGCCAGCTCACCATCACCACCGACGTGGAGAACTATCCGGGCTTCGCCGACGTCATCCAGGGCCCCTGGTTGATGGAGCAGATGCAGAAGCAGGCCGAGCATGTCGGCACCAAGATCGTCACCGACCATGTTGCGAAGGTGGAACTCGCCAGCCGCCCGTTCCGCCTCACCTGCGACTCGGACGACGTCTATCTCGCCGACAGCCTGATCATCGCCACCGGCGCGCAGGCGCGCTGGCTAGACCTTCCGTCCGAGCAGAAGTTCAAGGGCTATGGCGTGTCGGCCTGCGCCACCTGCGACGGCTTCTTCTACCGCAACAAGACCGTCATCGTGGTCGGCGGCGGCAATACCGCGGTGGAGGAAGCGCTGTTCCTCACCAATTTCGCCTCCAAGGTCACCGTGCTGCACCGGCGCGACAGCTTCCGCGCGGAGAAGATTTTGCAGGACCGGCTGTTCAAGAACCCCAAGATCGACGTGATCTGGGATTCAAGCCTCGACGATGTGCTGGGCGCCGAGAACCCGATGAAGGTGAACCGCGTGCGCATCAAAAACCTGAAGACCGGCGCGGTCAGCGAGCGCGCGGTCGACGGCGTATTCATCGCCATCGGCCACCAGCCGGCATCGGAACTGTTCGCCGGCCAATTGCAGATGAAGCCGTCGGGCTACATCGTCACCGCCGGCCATTCCACCGCCACCTCGGTCCCCGGCATATTCGCCGCCGGCGACGTCACCGACGACATCTATCGCCAAGCGGTCACCGCCGCCGGCCAGGGCTGCATGGCGGCGCTGGAAGCGGAGAAATTCCTGGCCGCGCATGAACATCAACGCGCGGCAGCGGAATAGACCATGGCCAACACCTCGATGGACTGGGACAAGCTGAAAGTGTTTCACGCCGCGGCGGAGGCAGGCTCCTTCACCCATGCCGGCGAGCGGCTCGGGCTGTCGCAGTCGGCGGTTTCGCGCCAGGTTTCGGCGCTGGAATCCGAGCTGTCGGTCTCGCTGTTTCACCGCCACGCCCGCGGCCTGATCCTCACCGAACAGGGCGACATGCTCTACCGCACGGCGCATGAAGTGTTCATGAAGCTGGAGGCGGCGCGCACCAAGCTCACCGACAGCCGCGAGCGGCCGAACGGCGAACTCAAGGTCTCCACCACGCCCGGCATTGGCGTGAACTGGCTGACCCCGCGGCTCGGCGAATTCCTCGATCTCTATCCGGACATTCACATCACGCTGATCACCACCGACGAAGAGCTCGACCTCGCCATGCGCGAGGCCGATGTCGCCATCCGTCTGCGCCAGCCGACCCAGCCGGACCTGATCCAGCGCAAGCTGTTCTCGGTGCATTTCCATGCCTACGCTTCACCCGACTATCTGAAGCGGTTCGGCACGCCGCGCACGCATGAGGAGCTCGACAAGCACCGCATCGTCATACTCGGCGGCAATGTGCCGGCGCATTTCGCCAACCGGCGCTGGCTGCTGGAGGTCGGCCGCGAGGCCAAGGATCCGCGCGTGCCGAAGCTGTCGATCAACAACGTGCTCGGACTGCTGCGCGCCTGCCAGCGCGGTTTGGGCGTCGCGATGCTGCCGGACTATCTGGTGGAGGAAAACGGCGGACTGGTGCAGTTGTTCGGCGACGACGACACGCTCGCGCTCGATGCCTTCTTCGTCTATCCGGAGGAGCTCAAATCGGTGGCGCGCATCCAGGTGTTCCGCGATTTCCTGGTGGCGAACGCGCAGCGCTGGCATTTCTAGAACTTCAATGCGGCAAGAGGTCGCCCACCGTTCGCTGCGGCAAGCGGTGCCCGCTCACCGCCAATTCTCGATTTTGACATGGCAGACATGCGACACGATGCGTTGCCGGACTCAATCATCGCTCGCATAATTCGCAACAGCTGAAGCACTGGATGTATCCTCCCAGACTCAACCGGTGCGCAGCATGTTCCCCTCTGGAAGATGTTGCCGGCCCCCACGCCGGCACGTTGAGACCGGGCCCTTCACGGGGCCCGGTTTTTTCAGGCTGAGGACGGACGGTCATGCTGCCGAGATCATGCTGCCCCGCGATCCTCGGACGTTCGGAAGCCTCATCACGAAAAAGTAATCCGGGAAAAGCCATAATATAGGTCCAGGAACCTGGGCCCGACCGCTCGTTGCTTTAGAATCGCGCGTGAAATCGGAAGAAAATATTGTTTCCGCGTGGTGTTCGGTTACCCGTGCAAAATAGCCACACTGCGGATGGGTTCGCGCGTGTTACGTATTGTGTAACTGATGCAGGACTATCGGTTAGGCGAACGCGGTAATATAAGGGGGACAAGGGGACCCTTAGCTGAATGTTGGAGGATTATCGGTGATAAGTGTTCGTTTTGACCGTCTTTTGACCTCTAGCGCGCTCGGTCTGGTATTGGCGCTGGGAAGCCATGCTGGCTTGGCCCAGCAGCCCGAACAGAAGATCGAGGCCGTGGCCCCGGTAGCCGCCCCCGCACCGCCCGCATCCCTGGGCACGCAGGATCTCGCGCCCAAGCCGAATCAGGCGGCTCCGACCGAAGCCGCCAAGACAGAGCCCGCCAAGACCGAGACCGCCGCGCCGGCCGCTAGCGCCGACAGCGCCGTCTCCGACAAATTGCGCGAACTGATCGCCAGCAAGCAATTCGACCGTACGGTCAGCCGCAAAGCCGACCGCGACGGCGTCGAGTCGTTCTATAAGGCGCGAAATTATGCCCCGCTGTGGCTCACCGCCGGCGCCGTCAATGAGCGTGCCAAGTCGGCGATCGCCACTCTGGCGCGGGCCGACGCCGTGGGTCTCGATCCGAGCGATTATCCGACGCCCGATTTCAAATCGGCGACGACGCCCGATGCGCAGGCCGATGCCGAGCTCAAGCTCACCGCCGCGGCGCTCACTTTCGCACGTCAGGCGCAAATCGGCCGCATCCACTACACCCGCGTCAGCGCCGACATCCAGTTCGAACTCAACGCGCCCGAGCCGGCCGCGGTGCTGGCCAAGCTTGCCGAGGCCGGCGATGCCGGCCAGGCGCTCGACAGCTACAATCCGCCGCAAGACGAATTCAAGGCGCTCAGAGCCAAGCTCGCCGAATTGCGCGCCAACGGCGGCGCGCTCGCCAAGCCGGAGGAAGAGAAGAAGCCGGCGCTCGTGCACGTCCCCGAGGGCAAGACCATCCTGCGTCCCGGCATGAAGGATGCGCGCGTGCTCGCGCTGCGCCAGCGTCTCAACATTGCCGGCGACAAGAACAGCGATCTTTACGACGACGCGGTGCGCGATGCGGTGAAGGCGTTCCAGACCAGCGCCGAACTGAACACTGACGGCAACCTCGGCCCCAACACGGTCAGGGCGCTGAACGGCGAGAAGCAAGTCGCCAGGGGTCCGAGCGCCGATC
>JACQDO010000084.1 GCA_016201085.1 Hyphomicrobiales bacterium
CCGTTGATGAAGATGCGGTCGGTCATCGTGCGGCCTCGATCGCGGCGGCGACGCGCAGCGCCTGCACGGTCTCCGCCACGTCATGCGCGCGGATGATGGCCGCGCCATTTTTTATCGCCAACAGATGGCTGGCGATCGAGCCGCCGATGCGCTCGTCCGGCGCCGACGGCGTCACCGCATTGATGAAGCGTTTGCGCGAAGCGCCGACCAGCAGCGGCAGACCGAAACGCTTGAATTCGGCCAGCCGCGCGATGCAGACGATGCTTTGTTCCGGCGTCTTGCCAAACCCGATGCCGGGATCGAGCACGATGGCCTCGCGCGTGATGCCGGCGCGCCCGGCAATCTCCAGCGAGCGGGAAAAGAAGGCGATCACGTCGGCCACGATATCGATGGCCGGATCGGCGGCCGCGCGGTTGTGCATGACGATCACCGGCACGCCGCGTTCGGCCACCAGCCGCGCCATGTCCGCATCGCCTTGCAGGCCCCAGACGTCGTTGACGATCGATGCGCCCCGGTCGAGCGCCCAGGCGGCGATGCCCGCCTTGATGGTGTCGATCGACACCGGCAAGCCGAGCTTGACCGCCGCCGGCAGCACCGGTGCCAGACGCGCCATCTCGTCCTCGGCCGAGACCGGCCGGGCGCCGCCATAGGGCCGCGTGGATTCGGCGCCGATGTCGAGGAGGTCGGCGCCCTGTCCGGCCATGGCGCCGGCATGCGCGATGGCGGTGGCGGCATCGAGGAACCGGCCGCCGTCGGAGAAGGAATCCGGGGTCACATTGAGGATACCCATGACCAGCGGGCGGCCAAGCTTGAGCAACGCGGAAAGCGCGTCAGGCGGCTGTTTCCGCTCGGTTCCGGCGGTATTCACGTTGCTATGGGCAAGCCCCATGCCGGTCGATTTGCGCGGTCGGGGAGGGGCTGTCAAGCCGCCGGCAGTGGCCTCAATACGTGATCTTGAGTGGCAGCTTCTTGGCGTGTTCGATCCAGCGGCACACCACTTTCTCGGATGGCAGCAGGCGGACCATTTTGCGCTTGCGATTGGCCTCGGCCATCGCGTGGGCGAGGTTGGCCGGGTTGCGATACTTGAGTTCCTTCACCGTATCGACGCCGGCGGCTTGCAGCAGCTCGGCATATTCCTTGCTGATGCCCCTGATCCGCATGCGGTCGGCGACATTGGCCCAGCAAAGTAACTGCTTTTCGGCGAAGCCGGTTTTTGCGGCGAGCGTCTTGCGCCCCTTCAGCGTGCGCGCGGCCTCGAGCAACCGTCCGGTCGACCTGATCCTCGCCGCCTTGAGGATCGCGGCCGCGTCGTCATCGATCCCCTCGATAGTGGTGATGGGATAGGACATTCACGTCTCCCCGCCTAATTCTTTTGTTAGTCGCTGAACTCGAATGGACGGTTCAAATGAATTGGCTCAAACCCGGAATCGCGCCGACGATCTCACCGATTGCATCTTCGCCGGCTTTTTCGCGGGTATAGGCGATAACTTCCTTGGTGACGCCCTGTACCTGGCCCATGCTCAGCCCGGCCGCCATCATTCTGGTGCCGGCACCCATGATGCCGCCCATGCCGAACATGCCGCCGCCGGCAGCGGCCGCTTGCTGCATGAGCGTTTCCGCTCCGGGCAGGCGATCGATGAGCGCCTGCACCTTGTCGGGCGGCCCTTCCTTACGCAGGAAGTCTAAGATGATACCTACGGCTTTTTCGGCGACAATTTTATCGACGCCCACATTGGCGACGAGACGCGCAATCAATTCGTCCATGTTCCCCTCATGCTCCCGCACTGCTGGCGGGTTGGCGTTATATTGAACGCGGTACGCGGCCTTGACAAGCATGTTGCTCATCACGTGCGACTATTTTCTAGCTGCGCCTATCGATCGTTGCGCCCGCGTGTCAAGTCATAAAACGGGCAGCGGTGTTTACGTGATGCACCATCTATCATGGGCATGGTGAGCGAAGACAAGAAAAAGTGAGGATCGGCAAACGCTATACTTAAAAACGTCTGAAACGTTCTTGAGAAAAATGGTACGCGGCCGGTACTAACGGCGCTTTTCAGGCAGCTAAGGCGTTGCTAGCGTGCGCGCCGACCCAATAAGGAGCCCGTCATGAGCACACTCGACGCGGTGCTGAGCCGTATCGACCAGGACATAGGTCATAGTGTCGACCGGCTGTTCGCGCTGTTGCGCATCGCCTCGATCTCCACCGATCCGGCCTACCAGGACCAGTGCCGGGCCGCCGCCGAGCACGTCGCCGCTGACCTCACCACTATCGGCTTTGAGACCAGCGTGCGCCCGACCGCCGGCCATCCGGTGGTGGTCGGCAAAGCGAACGGTGCGGCGGGACCGCATGTGCTGTTCTACGGCCATTACGACGTGCAGCCGGTCGACCCGCTGACCCAGTGGAAGACGCCGCCGTTCGAGCCGCGCATCGACACGCTGCCGGATGGCCGCAAGATCATCGTGGCGCGCGGCGCCTGCGACGACAAAGGCCAGGCCATGACCTTCATCGAGGCCTGCCGCGCCTTCAAGGCGGTCACCGGCAAGCTGCCGTTGCCGATTACCATGATGATCGAGGGCGAGGAGGAGTGCGGTTCGCAGCATTTGTTCAAGTTCGTGGCCGATAATGCCGCGGAACTGAAAGTCGACCTGGCGCTGGTCTGCGACACCGCCATGTGGGACCAGAAGACGCCGGCGATCACCACCTCGCTGCGCGGGCTGGTCTACGAGGACGTCAAGATCACCTGTGCCGACCGCGACCTGCATTCCGGCCTGTTCGGCGGCGCGGCGCAGAACCCGCTCCGGCTGCTGGCCAAGATACTCGGCGCGCTGTGGGACGATAATGGCCGCGTCGCCATCCCCGGCTTCTACGACGGCGTGCAGGAGCTGCCGGCCGACATCAAGGCCGACCTCAAAGCACTCGATCTCACGCCGGAGAAGTTCCTCGGGCCGATCGGGCTGAAGACTTCGGCCGGCGAGAAGGACCGCATGCTGATCGAGCAGATCACCACGCGGCCGACCGCCGAGATCAACGGCATCATCGGCGGCTATACCGGGGAGGGCGCCAAGACCGTTATCCCCGGACAAGCATCCGCAAAAGTGTCGTTCCGCCTGGTCGGCCGGCAGGACCCCGAAAAGGTCCGCGACAGTTTCCGCGCCTTCGTGCGCGCGCGGCTGCCGGCGGACTGCCAGGTCGAGTTCGGCAACTTCGGCCTGGCGCCGCCGCTGCAATTGTCGTTCGACAATCCGGCGCTTAACAAGGCGCGTAGCGTTCTGGCCGAGGAGTGGGGCAGGAAGGCGGTGACGGTCGGCGCCGGCGGCTCGATCCCGATCGTCGCCGATTTCAAGCACGTGCTGGGGATGGACTCGCTGCTGGTCGGCTTCGCGCTCGACGACGACCGCGTGCATTCGCCAAACGAGAAGTTCGACCTCACCTGCTATCACAAGGGCATCCGCTCCTGGGCGCGCATCCTGCACGCCTTGGCCGCCTAGGCCGCGTACTCATAAATCGGGTTCGGTAAGGTCGGCGCGCTCAATGTCCGCTTCGCTCCGCAAGCGACCGAATTGCTGCGTTGCCGCGAAACGTCGCGATGGGCCACTACCGGACATGGATCAAACTGATAAACGTCACCACGCGTAGCGTACGATGCCTTTGCCGGCGTAGCTCTGCGTGGTGCGGGAGAACTCGCCTTCGAAGGAGCCTGCGAGCGAGATGCCGTTGCGCCATTTCATCTCGGCGCCGGCGCTGAACAACGCGGCGTTCGGCGCAGGCTGCGCGCCAGTGACGGTGAAGGTCGCGCCCGGCAGCGCCTGGAACGTCGCGGTCGCCGGCCGGTCGGTGTTGCCGTCATGCGCCCAGGCGGCGCGGCCGCGCAGCGTGAACACGCCGTCGCGCAACAGGAACGCCTTGTCGGCACGCGCGCCGAGCTCGCTACGCACATTTGTCGTGGTCTTTGACGAATAGGACAGCGCGAACTGGTTGCTGCCGCTGGTTGCGCTTTCGGCGTAGCTCGGCAGGTTGAAACTTGTCGCCTGCACGGCGGCATAAGGCGTCACGCCCATGTACGGAGTGGCGAAGCGCCAGCCCGCCTCGCCGCGCGCGGCAAAGGTATGGGCGTTGAAGCGGGCGTGCAGGTTGTCGGTGCCGGAGATGGTGACGGTGCGGTCCGTCGTCACGTCCTGCCAGCCATAGGCCAGCGCCGCCGCGACGTAAGCCGGGCCCATCGTATGGCGCCCGTACGCGCCGGCCTGGAACACATCGGCGCGGCCGCCGCCGAGACCGTCCGACAGGCCGTAGTTGAACCCGGCGCCGCCGAGCGCAAAGCCGACCAGCGTGTTCGGCGTGGCACGATAGTCGGCGCCGGCGGCGGTGCCGTAGATGCGGCTGCTGGTGGAATGCGAGCCGGTAGTGGCGTTGCCGCTTACGCTGCTGGCGCCGCCGTAGCCGGAGGCCCACACGCCCCAGCGCCGCTCGAAACTGGCGTCCCGGCGATCGCGC
>JACQDO010000090.1 GCA_016201085.1 Hyphomicrobiales bacterium
TGCCAATGCCCAAGCGTCACACCATGAGTGAGGGCACCAAGACCCCGTTCCGTCGCGAGCTCAAGACCAATGTGCCGCTCAATCTTGCCGACGTGCTCGGCTTCTATCGCCGCGAACTCGGCAAGCTCAACTGGAAGGAAGAGAGCAAAGGCGCCGCGATCGCGGCCGACAACGCGACGATTACGTTTATGACCTCCACGGGTCCGGCGCTGCTCAAGCTCGGCCGCAAGGATGGCGAGACCACCGTGCAGCTCATGGTGAAAGATCCGGGCGCCGCCGAAAAGGCCGGTATTCTGCCGAAGGCGGGCCAGGTCAAGATCCTGTTCGGCAACATCAACCCGGCGGAAGCGGCGATCACGTTCAACAACAAGACGATCAAGGTCGCCGCCGGCGCCGGCACCAAGGCGCCGGATGGCCCCATGCTCGATCTGGCGCCGGGCAAGTACAAATATGCGATCAAGCTGCCGGGCCGCCCGGCGCAAAACGACGAAGTCGAGGTTGGCGCCGACGAAACCTGGGGTCTGATGATCGGCCCCGGCGGCGTGCTGGCGTTGCAGGCGTATTAAAACGGCCTATATAGTTCGTGCTTCGCGCATCGGTCCCGACCGGGATCGGTGCGCGACGTGCACTAGCGCATGATCCCGAAAAGTGGGAACCGGTTTTCGGAAAAGATCATGCGCAAGCATGATGTTAGGGAAGCACAGTGATTCAATCACAACAGATCATGCTCTAGCGAGCTAGAACTTTTCCATGCCGCTTAAAATTGCCACCTGGAACATCAATTCCGTCCGCCTGCGCATCGATCTGGTCGCCAGGTACCTTAAAGCTGCGCGCCCGGACGTACTCTGTCTGCAGGAGACCAAATGCCCGGACGACGCCTTTCCGCTCAAGCGCTTCACACGGCTCGGCTATGAGCATGCAGCGATCAACGGGCAGAAGGGTTATCACGGCGTCGCCGTGCTTTCGCGCCTGCCGTTCGAGCGCACCGCGGTGCATAATTTCTGCGGCAAGACCGACTGCCGGCATGTTTCGGTGGTGCTGGGCGAACGCGCCGGCCTGCGCGATCCGCTGACGCTGCATAATTTCTACGTGCCGGCCGGCGGCGATGAGCCGGACCCCGAAGTCAATCCTAAATTCGAGCACAAACTGTCGTTCCTCGACGAAATGCGCGACGCTCCGGCGTTGCGGCCGGCCCGATCCGAACGCGCGATCCTGGTCGGCGATCTCAACGTGGCGCCGCTCGAGTACGACGTATGGAGTCATAAACAGATGTTGCGCGTGGTCTCGCACACGCCGATCGAATGCGAGAAGCTCACTTTGACGCAAAAGGCCGGCGGCTGGATCGACAGCATGCGCGTGCTCACGCCCGAGCCTTCGAAGCTCTACACCTGGTGGAGCTATCGCGCGATGGACAATTGGAAGGCCGCCGACCGCGGCCGCCGGCTTGATCACGTCTGGACTTCGGACGCGCTCGCCGACCGCGTTTCCAAGATCAGAATCGCCAAGGATTATCGCGGCGCCGCGCGCCCTTCCGACCACGTTCCGGTGACGGCGACGGTGGAGTTGTAGCCGTCGTCCCCGCGAAAGCGGGACCCATACTCCGCAGCATATCGATAGGGCACGGCGTATGGGTCCCGGCCCTCGCGCCATAGAGCGTCAAAGACGCGCGTAAACGCGCTTATGGCGCTCGGCCGGGACGACAGCATTCATTCTTTCGCGGCGATGATCAACGCGCCTGGCCGTGATAGACTTCGTTCGGCCGCATGTCGGTGGCGCTCGCCACCCGATTCGACATGTTGAAGAAGCCGACCACCGCCGAGATGTCCCAGATGTCGCGGTCGGTGAAGCCGGCGCGGCGCAACCGCTCGCGGTCGCCTTCCTCCACGCTCCAGGGTTGCGCGGTGAGCTTGACCGCGAAGTCGAGCATGGCGCGCTGGCGCTTGTTCACCCGCGCGGCGCGATAGTTCATCACGATCTGCTCGCCGAGCAGCGGGTTGCCGGAATATTGCCGCACCGCGGCGCCGTGCGCGGTCAGGCAGTAGTAGCAGCGGTTCTGCGAGGACACCGCCACCGCGATCATCTCGCGCTCGAGCTTGGAGAGGCCGGAATCGCCGAGCATCAGATCGTTGTAGAAGGCGACGAAGGTTTCCAGCTTGGCGTTGTCGAAGGCATAGGCCAGCAGCACGTTCGGCACGAAGCCGAGCCTGTCCTGGCATTTCTTGAAATAGGCCTCCATCGCCGGCGACAGTTTGCCCGGCTCCAGGTTAAGCGCGATCGCCGGCACGTCGTCGGCTACCGCCGGCACCGGCTTGGCTGTGAGCGCCTTCATCATCGCCAGCTTGGATTGCGCCGGCGGCGGCACGGCGGGTTTCGTGGCGGCGGGTTTGGGCGGCGGCGATTTCGCGGGAGCCGATTTGCCGCCTTTTATGGCGTGCAGCACCGGCGTGCCCTTGCTGGGCTTCGCACTGGCCGCCTTGCCGGCGGTTTTGATCGATAGTTTGGCCTTGCCCATTTCCCTTAGCCCCTTGCTGTCCACGCCCCAGAGCCCAAGACTACATGGTTATGTGCGCTCGCGATACGATGGCGCTGACATGTTTTTACTAATGAATTCAGCATGTTAAGAGATGATACGCAGGCCGCCGCGCTGTCATGACGCGGTCGCGTCGCAAACGCCTACTTGCTCTCGACGCCTCGGCACGGAAGGTGAAAACTCCCGGCGCGGCCGATTCCTTTTACACGACGAGGTCTTATGAGCGTTGAGCTTGCCGCCAGCAAGGAAGAAAGCGCCGCCAGGGCGACCATCGCGCAGGCCGGCACCGCGCTGAGCCAACGCCGCGGCGACATTCCGGCGAACTTCATGACGCTGCTTTATGGCCGCGCCGTGCCGGAGGACGTGCTGCGCTATGGCGCGGCCGATCTCGCGGCGCTGGCCGAGCGGGCGTTCGATTTCCTGGCCGAGCGGCAGCCGGGCGCGCCGAAAATCCGCTGCGAGACGGTGACGCTTACGGCCTCGGGCGAGCGCAAGGCGGTTTCGGTGATCGAGATCGTCAACGACGACATGCCGTTCCTGGTCGACTCGGCGATGGGCGAAATCGCCGATCGTCGGCTCGAGCTGCGGCTGGTGGCGCATCCGGTGTTCGGCGTGGTGCGCGCGGCCGGCAAGCTCAGCGCGCTCGGCGCCGCCGATGTGGCCAATGTCGCGCGCGAAAGCTTCATCCATATCCATTGCGAGCCGATCGAGGATGCGGCGTTACGCGACGCAGTCGTCGGCGCGCTGCAAACCGTGCTCGGCGATGTGCGGTTGGCGGTGCAGGACTGGCGCGCCATGCGCGCGCGCGTCGGCGGCATTGTCGACGAACTCAAGCGCAATCCGCCGCCGCTACCGGTCGACGAGATCGCCGAGGCGATTCAGTTCCTGCAATGGCTGCTGGACGATAATTTTACTTTCCTCGGCCTGCGCGACTATGTGTGCGACGGTCAGACGCTCGTGCCGGACTTCGAAACCGCGCTCGGCATCATGCGTGCGCGCGAGCTGCGCGTGCTGCGCCGCGGCGAGCAGCGGCTCGAGTTCACACCGGAGATCATGGCGTTCCTGCAGGAGCCGCGGCCGCTGATCGTCGCCAAGGCCAACATCAAGGCGCGCGTGCACCGGCGGGTCTATCTCGACTATATCGGCGTCAAGCGCTTCGACGCCGCCGGCAACCTGGTCGGTGAGCATCGCATCATCGGGTTGTTCACCTCCACCGCCTATACGCGCACCGCCCACAGCATCCCCTATCTGCGGCGCAAGATCGCACATGTCGAAGAGCGCGCCGGGTTCAATCCCAACAGCCATTCCGGCAAAGCGCTGGCCAATGTGCTGGAGCATTATCCGCGCGACGAGCTGTTCCAGATCGACGACGACACGCTCTATCGCTTCGCGCTCGCCATCCTGCAGCTCGACGAGCGCCCGCATGTGCGCGTGCTGGCGCGGCGCGACCGCTTCGACCGTTTCGTGTCGGTGCTAGTGTTCGTGCCGCGCGAACGCTACGACAGCGATATCCGCGCCAAGATCGGCGATTATCTGAGCAGCGCCTTCATCGGGCGGGTGTCGGCGTTCTATCCGTTCTTCCCGGAAGGGCCGCTGGTGCGCGTGCATTTCATCATCGGCCGTTCCGGCGGCGCCACGCCCGAGGTCGAGCGCACCACGCTGGAGCAGGAAGTCGCGCGGATTGTGCGGACCTGGAGCGACGGGCTGGCTGATGCGTTGGCGCTGGTGCAGGCGCCGGAACAGGCGCGCGCGCTGTTTGCCCGCTACAAGGATGCGTTTTCCGTCGGCTTCCAGGAATCGTACGCGCCGGCCGTCGCGGCCGGCGACATCCGCACCATCGAAGGCCTGAGCGAACGGCGGCCGCTTGGCGTCGATTTCCATCACCGGCTGGAAGAGGAACAACGCGCGGTCGGCCTGAAGGTGTGGAGCCGGCAGCGTCCGCTGCCGCTGTCCGAACGCGTGCCGGTACTGGAAAACATGGGTTTCCGCGTGGTGGACGAGCGCACCTTCCACGTCGCGCCGCAGGGCGGCGAAGGCGTCTGGTTCCACGACATGCTGCTGACGCGGCGCGACGGCGGCACCATCGAACTCGATGCCGGCAAGGCGCGGCTGGAGGCCGCCTTCCTGACCGTGATGCGCGGGCAGGCCGAGAACGACGGCTACAACGCGCTGACATTGGCAGGCTCGCTCGCCTGGCGCGACGTGGCGCTGATCCGCGCGCTGTCGCGCTTCCTGCGCCAGATCAGGGTGCCCTATTCGCAGGACTACATGTGGGCGACGCTCGCCAAGCACGCCGGCATTGCCGCGGATGTGGTCGCGCTGTTCCATGCGCGCTTCGATCCATTTCCCTCTTCGTCATTCCGGGGCACGGCCGAAGGCCGTGAACCCGGAATCCAGAAACAAACTCAGAATGCGTATCTGGATTCCGGGTCCCGCCCTGCGGGCGGTCCCGGAATGACAGATGGAGAGACGGCGGCCGAGCGCGACGCCAAACAAAAAGGAATCTCCGCGCGCATCGAAGAGACATTGCAGAAGGTCGACAGCCTGGACGAAGACCGCATCCTGCGCCGCTTCGTCAACGCAGTGCAGGCGGCGATCCGCACCAACTTCTATCAGGTCGACAAAGACGGCCAGGTGAAGACGCTGATCGCGGTCAAGTTCGAGAGCGGCAAGCTTACCGATCTGCCGCTGCCGCGCCCACTCTACGAGATTTTCGTCTACTCGCCGCGCGTGGAAGGCGTGCACATGCGCTTCGGCAAGGTGGCGCGCGGCGGCATTCGCTGGTCCGACCGGCCGCAGGATTTCCGCACCGAGATCCTCGGCCTGGTGAAGGCGCAGCAGGTGAAGAACGCGGTGATCGTGCCGGTCGGCGCCAAGGGCGGCTTCGTGCCCAAACTGATGCCGCAGGGCGCCACGCGCGAGCAGACGCAGGCGGAAGGCGTCGCCAGCTACAGACTGTTCATCTCGACGCTGCTCGATATCACCGACAATTACGCCCCGGACGGGGCGATCGATCCGCCCGATGCGGTGGTGCGGCATGACGGCGATGACCCTTATCTCGTGGTGGCGGCTGATAAGGGCACCGCCACCTTCTCCGACATCGCCAATGAGATTTCCGTCGCGCACGGCTACTGGCTGGGCGACGCCTTCGCCTCCGGCGGCTCGGCCGGCTACGACCACAAGGCCATGGGCATCACCGCGCGCGGCGCCTGGGAGTCGGTGAAGCGGCATTTCCGCGAGATGGACGTCAATATCCACGAGACGCCGTTCAGCGCGGCCGGCGTCGGCGACATGTCGGGCGACGTGTTCGGCAACGGCCTGCTGCGCGAGAGCGCCACCCGGCTGCTGGCGGCGTTCGACCATCGCGACATCTTCGTCGATCCCGATCCCGACCCGAAGCTAAGCTTCGCTGAGCGCAAGCGGCTGTTCGGCCTGCCGCGCTCGAGCTGGCAGGACTACGACAAGGCGCTCATCTCCAAGGGCGGCGGCGTCTATCCGCGCTCGTCGAAGGAAATCCGCTTGTCGAGCGAGGCCAAGGCCCTGTTCGGCGTCGGTGAGGCGGTGACGCCGCAGGAGCTGATGAAGGCGATCCTGAAAGCACGTGTCGACCTGTTGTTCTTCGGTGGCATCGGCACTTATGTGCGCGCCGCGAGCGAGAGCGACGAAGCCGTGGGTGACCGCGCCAACGACGCCATTCGCGTCAGCGGCGCCGAGCTCAATTGCAAGGCGATCGGCGAGGGCGCCAATCTCGGTATGACGCAGCGCGGCCGCGTCGAGGCGGCCTTGCGCGGCATAAGGCTCAACACCGACGCCATCGACAATTCCGCCGGCGTCAACACCTCCGACGTCGAGGTCAACATCAAGATCGCGCTCAGCGCCCCGGTGCGCGCCGGGGCGCTCACGCTCGACGCGCGCAACCTGCTGCTCTCCGAAATGACGCAAGAGGTCGGCCGCCTGGTGCTGCGCAACAACTATCAGCAGACGCTTGCGCTCTCTTTGGCGCAGCGGCGCGGGCCGGAAGATCTCGGCTTCCAGCAACGGTTGATGCAGCTCCTGGAGACACAGGGCAAGCTCGACCGCGGCGTGGAATTCCTGCCCGACGACATGGCGATCGCCGAGCGGCGCAAGCGCAATCTGGCGCTGACGCGGCCGGAGCTGGCCGTGCTGCTCGCCTATGCCAAGCTTGCGCTCTATTCCGACCTGCTCGATTCCGCCGTGCCGGACGATCCCTATCTCGGCCGCGAGCTGGAACGCTATTTCCCGCAGGAAATGTCGCACCTTTTCCCCGAGGCGCTGCATGCGCACCGGCTGCGGCGCGAGATCATCGCCACGCAGTTGACCAACTCGATGATCAACCGCGGCGGCGCCACGCTGGTGGTGCGCATCGCCGACCAGACCGGCGCCTCCGCCGCCTCGATTGCCGCCGCCTTCGCCGCGGTGCGCCAAAGCTATGAGATGATCGCGCTCAATGGCGAGATCGACGCGCTCGACAACAAGATTTCCGGAAAAGCCCAGCTTGATCTCTACGCCGCGGTGCAGGACCTGCTGCTCGATCGGCTGGTGTGGTTCCTGCGCAATGTCGATCTCAAGCAGGGCTTGGAGAAGATCGTCGCGCATTACCGCGACGGCATCGCGCAGGTGGCGGCGGCGCTCGACGGCGCGCTGTCGAAAGATGCGTTGGCCGCGCGCGACGCGGCGGTGGCGGAGCTCGGCAAGGCCGGCGTGCCGGAGGCGTTGGCGCGCCGCATCGCCAGTCTGCCGGCGCTGAAGGCCGCGCCCGACATCGTGCTGGTGGCGGATCGCGCACAAAAGCCGGTCGACGAAGTGACCGCGACCTATTTCGCGGCGGAAGCTTTTTTTCAGCTTGACCGCGTCGCCCGTGCGGTGCCCGGCATCGCGGTGGCGGATTATTTCGACCGCCTGGCGCTCGACCGCGCACTCGATTCGATCGGCGAAGCCGAGCGCCGCCTCACCGCCGCCATGGTCGGCAACGGCTATGCCGGGGCGGGTGCGGTGCAGGAGTGGCTCAAACCGCGCCAGGCGGAAGTCGAGCGCATCCGCGCCGCGATCCACGAGATCGCCGGCTCGGGGCTCACATTGTCGAAGCTGTCGGTGGCGGCCAGTTTGCTGGGGGATTTGGCGAGGGAGTAGTTCGTGTCCCGGGCGAATGCAGCGAGGCGCAGCCGAGCGGAATGAGACCCGGGACCCAGCGCAAAACTCTTAAATCAATAAAGATTGTAGCCTTCGGCTACATTTCTCCTGGGTCCCGGATCGTCGCTCGCGCAAGCGCTCGCTCGTCCGGGACACGTCAATGCCTGAAATGCCTTACTCCGGTGAACACCATCGCCACGTTGTGCTCGTCGGCGGCCTTGATCACCTCGGCGTCGCGCATCGAGCCGCCGGGCTGGATCACCGCGGTGGCGCCGGCTTCGATCGCCACCAATAGCCCGTCCGGGAACGGGAAGAAGGCGTCGGAGGCGACCACCGAGCCTTTGGTCAGCGGCGCGGCGAGCTTCAGCTCTTTCGCGGCGTCCTCAGCCTTGCGCGCGGCGATGCGCGCGGCATCGACACGGCTCATCTGGCCGGCGCCGATTCCGACGGTGGCCAGTCCCTTGGCATAGATAATGGTGTTCGACTTGACGTGCTTGGCGACGCGGAAGGCGAAACGCAAATCGCGCAGTTCGGCTTCGCTCGGCGCGCGCTTGCTGACGACCTTAAGCTGCATCTCATCGACCACGGCGTCGTCGCGCGACTGCACTAGCAGACCGCCGGCGACGGTCTTCGCCGTCAAGCCGGCGCTCTTGGGATCGGGCAGGCCGCCGGCCAGCAGCAGACGCAGATTCTTTTTCGCCGCCACGATCTTGATCGCTTCCTCGCTGGCGTCCGGCGCGATGATCACCTCGGTGAAAATCTCGGTGATGGCTTTGGCCGCCTCGGTGTCGAGCGTGCGGTTGAGCGCGACGATGCCGCCGAAGGCCGAAGTCGAATCGCAGGCCAGCGCTTTTTTATAGGCATCGAGCAGGCTGTCGCCTTCCGCCACGCCGCAGGGATTGGCGTGCTTGACGATAACGCAGGCGGCGGTGCGCTTGGCATCGAATTCGGCGACGCATTCATAGGCTGCGTCGGTGTCGTTGATGTTGTTGTAGGACAGCTCCTTGCCCTGCAACTGGCGCGCCGAGGCCACGCCGAAACGCACACCGGGCACGCGATAGAAGGCGGCGTTCTGGTGCGGGTTCTCGCCGTAGCGCAGCGCCTGGATCAGCCGGCCGCCGAAGGCGCGGTAGTCGGGCGCCTGGTCGTGCAGCGTGTCGGCGAACCAGTTGGAGATGGCCGCGTCATAGGCGGCGGTGCGCGCGTAAGCTTTCGCCGCCAGTTTCTGCCGCAGCTCGAGCGTGGTCATGCCGTTGTGCGCGGCCAGCTCGGCCAGCACCTTGCGGTAGTCTTCGGCCTCCACCACCACGGTGACGTCGGCGTGGTTCTTGGCGGCGGCGCGGATCATCGCCGGCCCGCCAATGTCGATGTTCTCGATGCAGTCGTCATAGGCGGCACCTTTGGCCACCGTCGCCTCGAACGGATAGAGATTCACCACCAGCAGGTCGATCGGCTTGATGCCGTGCTTGTTCATGGCCGCGCTGTGCTCGGCGTTGGCGCGGATCGCCAGCAGTCCGCCATGCACCTTGGGGTGCAGCGTCTTGACGCGGCCGTCCATCATCTCGGGAAAGCCGGTGAGCTCGGAGACATCGGCGACCTTGAGCCCGGCCTCCTTCAACGCCTTGGCGGTGCCGCCGGTGGAGACCAGTTCGACGCCGTAGCCGGCGAGCGCTTTGGCGAAGTCGATAAGGCCTCCCTTGTCGGAGACCGACAGCAGGGCACGGGTAATACGGCGCGGGTGGCTGGGCATGGCTGACGGGCTAGCACAGGAGGCGGGCGGATGTGTATTCGGCAGATCAATGTCTGCCCTGCGCATCCACAGGCATCATTTCTGTCATCGCCCGCGCAGGCGGGCGATCCAGTAACCCCAGTATGTCAGTGATTACTGGATGCCCCGCTTTCGCGGGGCATGACACCGCTTTTACAGCGGCAATTCCGGCTCGTCGGCCCGCACCACGCGGGTGCCCGGCGCCGGCCGCGGGGTGTGGCCGAAGCTCCAGCGCACTTTGGCGTCCTTGCGGGCATGGCCGTAGATCACGATCTGCACGGCGCGGCGCGGCCCGTCGGTGCCGGCGAGGTAGACGCTTTCCTCCAGCTCCACCGCTTCGGCCAGCGTCGAAAAGGTCCATACCTCGCGATCCGGCAGCAGCAGAATGACGCCGCGGCCGTCCGACAGCCGGCTGGCCTTGATCGCCGGATGCAGGTGAAAGCGGATGGCGTATTCGTCGGCGGCGCGCACGGGAAAGGCATGGCCGTCGGCCGGCGTAAAACTGTCCTCGCCATCGAGCGTGCGGCCATCCGGGCTGAGCCGGATCGCGCGGGTGTGGATCGCGCCAAAGTCCCTGGCATAGCCGTCGTGCGAGGCGCGCAACATGGTGCCCTCGGCGGTGTCCTCGCGCGCGACCTGCACGAGGCGCGGCCCCGCCACGATCGGGATGCCCGCGAGCAGATTGCGGAAGGCGCCGGATTCGAGGAATTGACAGGAGGATTTGTCGTTGAAGGTGACGGTGGAATGCGCGGCGGTGGCGCGCGCTACTTGCCGCCAGGTGACTTTGTTGACCGCCGGCAGGCCGCAATTGATCACCAGCCGGTACTGCTTCCACGACAACTCGAAGGCCAGGCAACCGGCATGCGCTTCCTGGCTCAGCGCCAGCGGCGGCGGCCGGCCGGTATCCATCAGCAGCGCGGTCTGCCCCGCCTCGATGCGCTGATAGCCGGAATGCGGCGCGTTCGACACCGGCGCGCCGCGGGCGTCGTCATAGGCGAGCACGGTGGCGAGCAGATCGACCGGCGTCGGCCCCATGCCGTTGAATTGCGCGAAATTGCCGTCGGCATGGCGGAAGAAACGCAGCATCGGCATCATGCGGTCGATGGCGTTGTTGATCGCCTGCGGCGGCTGCAGATTGCGCGTGGAGAACAACTGGCGCAGCGGCAGCAGATCGGCCAGCAATTCGATCAGCGCGCCGGGATTGCGGCTGACATGACCGCCGTCGGGCAGGATCTGCGCGCGCAGTTCCTCGATCAGCTTGCGCGCATTGCCGCGCAGATAGCCCGACTGCCCTTGCATGCAGAGCGTCGCATAATTGAGCGCGATCAGCGCCTGCAAGCGCGGCAGTCCATCGCGCGACTGCTTGAGCGCGCGGCGCAGATAGCGCACCTGCCGCGACAGGCTGCGGATGAAGCGGCGATAGAAGCGCGCATCGGCTTCCTGCAAAACGAACGGCGCCTGGCTCAGCCAGCAGATCACGCGGCGCGACAGAATATCGAGACGCCAGCCAAGCGGATGCCAACTGCCTTGGATGTTGATCCAGTCGTCGATCAGTGCACGGGCATTGGCGCGGGTGATGGCCGAGTCGGCGGCGCGCAGATGGCGCAGCCAAGCAAAACTCAGCAGGATCACCGCCCATTCGTCGGACGGCGGCGTCATCTCGAATGGCGATCTGCGGTCGCAGATCACCACTTTGCCGGCGAAGGCGAAGCGGCCGGCATAGATTTCGGCGGCGCGGGTGGCATCGGCGGTGCGCAGATCCTGCGGCGCGATCACCAGCCGGTCGGTCTTGGAGGTGGCGAAGCGCCAGCGCATCAATGGATGGGCATGGAAGGCGCCGAGCAATCTACGGAATGCGCGGCGCCCGATGAGCAGGGCGAGCTTGGCCCGTTCGGCGACCGAAACCCGCATCATGCAGTTGCTCGTCCCCGGGTATGCGGACCGAATCCGCATCGAGTTCCGCACGATAGCGAAGGGGCGGCGCAGGGCCAATATGCCTGATTTAAGCGTGATTTAGCGCCATATCTGGAAAAGCAGGAACCGGCTTGCCGGAAAAGATCCTGTGCGAACAAAATACTATGCATTGCGGGTGAGCCGGGCGGCATAGAAGCCATCCAGCCCGCCCCAGCGCGGATCGGGATCGGGCAGGTGCAGCGGCAGCGTGCGCAAGTCGCCATCCTTGCTGATGAATTCGGCATGCCCGGCGAGCTCCACTGCCGTGACCGGCTTGCGGGCGACGTTTGGGTTGCGCGCCAGCAGGGCCACGATCTGCTCGATGCCTTCCTCGGGCTCCAGCGAGCAGACGCAATAGACCAGCGTGGCGCCGGGCTTGAGCAGATCGACCGCGCGGTCGAGCAGCCGCTGCTGCAACGAAGTGAGCACAGGGAGGTCGGCTTCGCGCTTGAGCCAGGGCACATCGGGATGACGGCGGATGGTGCCGGTCGAGGAGCAGGGCGCATCGAGCAGCACGGCATCGAACGGCCCGCCTTGCCATTCCAGCGCGTCGGCGGTGACGGTCTCGGCCTGGAGCTTCAGCCGTATGAGGTTTTCGCGCAGGCGGGCCAGCCGGTTGGCCGAACGGTCGACCGCGGTGACCTGCGCGCCGGCGCAGGCGAGCTGCGCCGTCTTGCCGCCCGGCGCCGCGCAGAGATCGGCGACGCTTTGACCGCGCACGTCGCCAAACAAGCGCGCCGGCAGCGCGGCGGCGGCGTCCTGCACCCACCAGGCGCCTTCGGCAAAGCCGGGCAGCAGCGATATCGCGCCATGCGCGATGGTGCGCACGCTGCCGGTCGGCAGCACGCGGCCGCGCAGATGCTCGGCCCAAATTTCCGCATCCTGCTTGACGGTGAGATCGAGCGCCGGCTCGTGGCCATTGGCTTCCGCAATCGCGCGCGCGATGTCGGCGCCGTAAGTCATGGTCCAGCGTTTCACCAGCCATTCCGGAGTGTCGCGTGTGGCCCTGGCGGGCAGCGGCTTGTCGCGGCTCTGCGCCACGCGGCGCAGCACGGCGTTGACCAGTCCGGCGTAACGCGCGGCGCGCCGGTCGGCCTGTCATCGGGTCCGGCCGTCGACGCGATCCTTGCCAGCGCGGCGATTCCGGTGGTCTTTCCAACCGTTGAAATCGGCATCGACCACCTGATGGACGGCGCCATCTCTGGCAACACGCCGATCCTCACGGCTGTCGAGCTTGGCGCCGACCGCCTGATCGTGCTTCCAACGGGGTTCGCGGCGAGCGTGGCGAGGCCGGTATGCGCGGTCTTGCCCGCGAGCTGCTCGTCGAGCGCGATGCGCCGCCGCAACACGCCGTCGACGATGTCGGCGGCTATCCTGCGGGCGGCGAGGCCGGGGACTTCCGGCTGAGGGGAGGTGCGCGGTCGCGCCATACGGCCCTTATTGCCATGAAATGTGGCGCCGACGCGAATGCGCCGCAAAAAACATCGTGGATACAAAGATATTGGCCGCCGTTCGCCGATCCTCACGGTTGAGTTGTATTTTCTGTTCTATCCGAGATTGTGCTTGGGCGAATCGCGAGGGTAGGCGATAATTAGGAGCATGTTCCTGACGCTCAAGTCCTTCGCCCGGCCCGCGCGCGGCGCCACGCTGCTGCTGGCGGCGGCCTGTTTTGCCGCCGGTCTTTGCGCCGGCGTGACGATCTTGCCGGTGGCGGCGAGCCGCGACGTCGAACGCGCCGTAGTGTCGCCGCGCGTCGCGCCAACGGCCGGGCTGCTACGCAGCGGCCACCCGGCCGAGGTGATCCGCGTGCTCGACGGCGATACCTTCGAGGCGCGCGTGCGCATCTGGCCGGGCATGGACGTGACCACGCGGGTGCGGCTGCGCGGCATCGACGCGCCGGAAATGCGCGCGCGTTGCGAGGACGAACGGGTGCAGGCGCTGGCCGCGCGCGAGGCGCTCACGCGCATTTTGGGCGAAGGCGCGGTGGGCATTTCACGCATCGGCCAGGATAAATATGGCGGCCGCGTCGACGCCGACGTGTCGACCGCGCGCACGCCCGATGTGTCGGCGGCGCTGCTCGAACGCGGGCAGGCTCTTGGAATTGCGCGGCGCTATTCCGGCGGCCGGCGCGCAAGCTGGTGTGGGTGAAGCCGGCGGCAGCTTATCGTTCGACGATCACCGGCGTGCCGATGTCGACCAGCGAAAACAGCTCGACAATGTCGCGGTTGTACATGCGGATGCAGCCGTAGGAGACGAAGCCGCCGATCGAGGAAGGCCGGTTGGTGCCGTGGATGGCGTATTCACCGCCGCGCAGCGTGAGCGCGGCCGCGCCCATTGGATTGTTGGCAGCGCCGCCCGCAATGACCTGCGGCAGGCCGGGATGTTCGCGGCGGATTTCCTCCGGCGGCGACCAGGCCGGCCGAAAATATTTACCCTCGACGCGCGACATCCCCATCCAGGTTTTGCCGCTGCGGCCGACGCCCACCGGAAAGCGCAGGGCGCGCTGCTCGTCGATGACGTAATAAAGCCGGCGCTCGCCGGTCTTAACCACGATGGTGCCCGGGGCGAAACCGGAGAAGGCGACGACATCGCGAGGGAGCGTGGCTGCCCGTGCCATCGCCACGATCAGCGCCCATATCACGACGATCGCCAGAAACAGCACCGTCCGCTTGATCACAAAAGACATTGCGCCCGCCCGCATCGGTTAACGGACGCAATGATAATGCGGCGGGTGGCCGCAGCATCGGAAAGCTCGCAGTAACGTAAACGGCGGTTAAAATTAACCTCTCCCCGCAAAACGGAGAGGAAAGCGTCACGCCCCCGCCTTCGCCCCCGCCTTCTTGTTCTGCCGGTTGTTGACCAGATCGTCGACCACGGCCGGGTCGGCCAGCGTCGAGGTGTCACCGAGATTGCCGAACTCGTCCTCGGCGATCTTGCGCAGGATGCGGCGCATGATCTTGCCCGAGCGCGTCTTCGGCAGACATAGGCGTAGATGCCCTGGCCCTTGATGTCGTGCGGGTAGCCGACGACGGCCGCTTCCGAACATTTCGGATGCGCCACCAGCGCCGACTCCACTTCGGCGGTGCCGAGGCGGTGGCCGGAGACGTTGATGACGTCGTCGACGCGGCCGGTGATCCAGTAATAGCCGTCCTCGTCGCGCCGGCAGCCGTCGCCGGTGAAGTACTTGCCCGGATAGGTCTTGAAATAGGTGTCGACGAAACGCTGGTGGTCGCCATAGACCGTGCGCATCTGCCCCGGCCAGGCATCGGCGATGCACAGATTGCCGGAGCCGGCGCCGGTGATTTCCTTGCCTTCGGCATCGACCAGCTGCGGGATCACGCCGAAGAACGGCCGTGTGGCCGAGCCGGGCTTGAGCTTGGTGGCGCCCGGTAGCGGCGTAATCAAAATGCCGCCAGTTTCGGTCTGCCACCAGGTGTCGACGATCGGGCAACGATCCTCGCCGACCACGTGGTAGTACCACTCCCAGGCTTCCGGATTGATCGGCTCGCCGACGGTGCCGAGCAGGCGCAGGCTTTTGCGCGAGGTCTTCTTCACCGGATCGTCGCCCGCCTGCATCAGCGCGCGTAACGCGGTCGGCGCGGTGTAGATGACGTTGACCTTGTGCTTGTCGCACACTTCCCAGAAGCGCGACACGCTCGGATAGTTCGGCACGCCCTCGAACATCATGGTGATGGCGCCATTCGCCAGCGGGCCGTAGACGATGTAGCTGTGGCCGGTGACCCAGCCGACGTCGGCGGTGCACCAGTAGATGTCGCCGTCGTGATAGTCGAATACGTATTGGTGCGTGATCGCGGCGTAGACCAGATAGCCGGCGGTGGTGTGCATCACGCCCTTCGGCTTGCCGGTCGAGCCCGAGGTGTAAAGGATGAACAGCGGATCTTCCGCGTTCATCTCCTCGCACGGGCAGTCGGCCGATACGATCTTGGCCATATCGTCGTAATAGACGTCGCGCCCAGCCTTCATGTTCACTTTGTCGCCGGTATGGCGCACGACGATGACGGTTTTGACGTGCCCCACTTTGTCGCAGGCGGCGTCGGTATTGACCTTGAGCGGAATTTTGCGGCCGCCGCGGATGCCCTCATCGGCGGTGATCACCACATCGGATTTGCAGTCCTCGATGCGGCCGGCGATGGAATCGGGCGAGAAGCCGCCGAAGATCACCGAGTGGATGGCGCCGATGCGCGCGCAGGCGAGGATGGAGATCGCCGCTTCCGGGATCATCGGCAGATAGATGGTGACGCGATCGCCCTTCTTGACGCCACGCGCTTTCAGCACGTTGGCGAAGCGGCAGACCTCGGCGTGCAGCTGCTTATAGGTGATCTTCTTATCGATCTTCGGATCGTCACCTTCCCAGATGATGGCGGTCTGGTCGCCGCGCTTGGCGAGATGGCGATCGACGCAGTTGTAACAGGCGTTCAGCGTGCCGTCCTCGAACCACTTGATCGAGACGTTGTGCGAGTCGTAGGAGGTGTTCTTGACTTTCGTGAACGGCTTGATCCAGTCGACGCGCTTGGCCTGCTCGGCCCAGAAGCCGTTCGGATCCTTGATCGAACGCGCGTACATCTCGTTGTACTTGGCATCGTCGGCATAGGCGCGCTTCTTCCAATCGGCCGGCACGTCATAGATCTTGTCGGACATCGCAAATTCCTCCCCGCCCCATCCGGTTGCCCCGTGGGCGTTTATTGCCGAGCAGTTCGATACATTATGCGCAGGCGGTCAGACGAGCGACAAGTCGGCGGCATCAGACTTTGGTCGTGTCCAGTCGTTGAGAAATATCAAGGCGTTGGGCGCGATTAGACGCCCCAGGCGCCAATCACCGCACCCATCAGCAGCAGCGCCGCCAGCCAGTGGCCGCCGTCGATGGCGATCAACAGCGGCTTGCGCATGCCGAAGGTGTTGTTGACCGCGAGCGTGGTGATGACGAAGCCGAGCCACAGGAAGAAGGCCGCGATCACGCCGTTCTTCACGCTCACCGCGCCGAGATGACCGATCACCCCGGCCAGCATCCAGGCCATCAGCAGGTCGGCGGCGAGCGCGACGATCAGCGGCCAAGGCGCCGCGCCTTTGCCGTGATGGGCGCGGATCTGTTCGGTGGTGAAGCCGTGCGCCGTCTTCCATGGGTTAGCCAGCAGGCGATACCAGACGCCGCCGAGGCCGAAGCCGAGGAGGCCTGCCACCAGCACGGCCCAGTAATTGATACCGGAAAAAGCCATGCTCTCCTCCCTTAATCCGTCATCCTGAGGTGCGAGCGAAGCGAGCCTGCGGCCGAGCGCCTCAGGGTGACGGGACTTATGCTTTCACCCCGCCCATCTTGCACACGATCTTCCATTCCGCGTCGGTCACCGGCTGCACCGACAGCCGCGTGTTGTTGATCAGCAGCATCGCCTTCAGCTTCGGTTCCGTCTTCACATCCGCGATGGTCACCGGCTTCTTCAGCGGTTCGATCGCTTTCACGTCGACCGCTACCCAGGGCTCGCCTGCCTTGGCGGTCGGATCGGGATAAGCGCCTCGGGTGATCTCGACCACGCCGACGGCGGCCTTTTCCTCGCCGGAATGATAGAAGAAGGCGCGGTCGCCCTTCTTCATCTGCATCAGATTGAGCTTGGCCTGATGATTGCGCACGCCGGTCCAGGCGGTGCCCTTGGCGCCGCTCTTGACCTGCTGAGCCCACGACCAGCTACCGGGCTCGGATTTCATCAACCAGTATGTCATTGCGTTATTCCGATTTGATCGGCCGCGTCAGCAGCGACTCGATCGCCGCCTCGACACTCAGCTTTCCCGCCAGCACGGCGGCGACCGCGGCCGAGATCGGCATTTCGACATTTTTCTCGCGCGCCATTTCCAGCAGCACCGGCGCGGTGAATACGCCTTCCGCCAGCTTGCCGTGCGCGGCGCTATCCGGCTTCTCGCCTTTGCCGAGCGCGACGCCGCAGGAGAAATTGCGCGACTGCGGCGTCGAGCAGGTGAGGATGAGATCGCCCAGCCCCGACAGGCCCATCATGGTTTCGGTCTTGGCGCCGCAAGCCCTGCCGAAACGCACCAGCTCGGCAAAGCCGCGCGTGGTCATGGCCGCCAAGGCGCTGGCCCCTAACCCGCGCCCGGTGACGATGCCGGCGGCGATGGCGAGCACGTTCTTGGTGGCGCCGCCGAGCTCGACACCACGCACGTCGGTCGAATGATAGGGCCGGAATGTGCCGGAGTTGATCGCGTGCGCCAGCGCGCCCGCGACGCCTGCGTCGCCGGCGGCGATGGTCACCGCGGTCGGCAGCCCGCGCGCCACGTCCGCGGCAAAGCTCGGGCCCGACAGGATCGCCGGCGTCGCCTGGGGCGCGCATTCGGCGATGATCTCGGTCATGAATTTGTGGGTGCCGTGCTCGATGCCCTTGGCGCAGGCGATCAGCGGCGTGCGGTCCGGCATGATCTGCGCCAGCGATTTAACGACCGAGCGCAGCGCCTGCGCGGGCACCACCAGCAGGATAGCGTCGGCGCGCGCCGCTGCGGCGAGGTCGCGCGTGACCATGATGGCGTCTTCCAGACGCACGCCGGGCAAGAAACGACTTTCGCGTTTGCCGGCAAGATGCTCGGCATTGGCCGCATCGTATTCCCACAGCGTCACGCTGCGACCGGCGCGCGCGCAGGTCTGCGCCAGCGCCGCTCCCCAGGCGCCGCCGCCGAGTACGGAGATTTTCTGGATGCTCGTCATTTGTATGCCGCCGTGCGTTGCAGCTTGCCCTTGGCGGCGGCGATCTCGTCGAGCGGCCAGCGCGCGCGGCGCTACGTCGAGCGTGTCGATGAGGCCGAGCGCCAACCGCTCGGCGCCAGCCCAGGCGATCATGGCGCCGTTGTCGGTGCACAGTTCGAGCGGCGGCGCCACCAGTGTGCTGCCAACTTCGAGGGCGAGACGTTGCAGCACCTTGCGGATCGCCTGGTTGGCGGCGACGCCGCCGGCGGCGACCAGCGCGCTCGGCGCGCCGTATTTGGCGCGGAACATGCGCAGGCCGGCGCGCAAGCGGTCGAGCACCACGTCCACCACCGCCTGCTGGAACGAGGCGCACAGATCGGCGACATCCTGGTCGGTAAGCGGCGCGATCTTCTCGGCTTCCAGCCGCAGCGCGGTCTTCAGGCCCGACAGCGAGAAGTCGGCATCCTTGCGGCCGTGCATCGGGCGCGGCAGCGCGAAGCGTCCGGCATTGCCGCGCGCCGCCTCTTTCTCCACCAGCGGGCCGCCCGGATAGCCCAGACCCAGGAGCTTGGCGGTCTTGTCGAAGGCCTCGCCGATGGCGTCGTCCTGCGTGGTGCCGATGCGCACGTAATCGCCAACCGCGCGCACCGCCACCACCTGGGTGTGGCCGCCGGAGGCGAGAAACAGGCAATAGGGAAACGGCGTGGCGTCGGTCAACCGCGCGGTCAGCGCATGCGCTTCCAGATGGTTGATCGCGATCAGCGGCTTGCGCTTGACCAGTGCGATGGCCTTGGCCGTGGTCAGGCCGACGATGACGCCGCCGATCAGGCCCGGCCCGGCGGCGGCGGCGATACCGCCAAGCTGGTCAAACGAACAGCCGGCCTGCGCCATGGCTTTGGCGACGATGAGATCGAGCGCCTCGACATGGGCGCGCGCGGCGATTTCGGGAACCACCCCGCCGAAGGCGGCATGCTCGCTCACCTGCGACAGGATGATATTGGACAGGATGCGGCCGCGGCCCTGTTCGGAACGCTCGACCACCGCCGCCGCGGTCTCGTCGCAGGTGGTCTCGATGCCGAGGACGATCATGGGCTTTTCGATCCTGGGCCTAGGGGCCGGCCCTCCCTTTTCCAGAAAGGGTGGACTACAAGACGCCCTAGCATCGTGAGGTAATATGACGCAATCCGCTACCACCATTTTGCGCATCGGCACACGCGGCAGCCCGCTGGCCCTGGTGCAGGCGCGCACCGTGCGCGCGCGGCTGGCCGCGGCGCTCGGCGTTTCCGAGGACGAAATCGGGCTCACGATCATCCGCACCTCGGGCGACGCCATCCAGGACCGTCCGCTGGCGGAGGTCGGCGGCAAGGGCCTGTTCACCAAGGAGATCGAGGAAGCCCTGCTGGACGGCCGCGTCGACCTGGCCGTGCATTCGGCCAAGGACATGCCGACTTATTCGCAGCCGGGGCTGCTCCTGGCCGCCTGCTTGGAGCGCGAAGACCCGCGCGACGTGTTCATCAGCCACAAGGCCCGTTCGTTGGCCGACCTGCCGCGGGCGGCAACCTTGGGCACCGCCTCGCTGCGTCGGCAGGCTATCGCCAAGCGTCAGCGGCCGGAGCGTCTCGAGAAAGCCTGTCGGGCGGCCGCGGGCGGCCAGGTAGGCGCGTCCCAAGCTTCGCGGGATCCACGGAATCCAGAACAGCTTGTAATGCCCCTCGAAGCACGACCACCGATTCGGCGTGTGGAGATAGAGCGCGCCATCGGGGCGTAGGCCTGATCGCGCGGCCGGACGGCGCCGCCGCGCACGACATTGCGGGCAACGGGCATAGCAAGGACGCGAGCAAGATCGGCGTTGAAGCGGGCCGCGAGTTGAAGCGCCTCGCCGGCCCCGGCTTCTTTGATTGAAAACGATGAGGATCGCCGTCACCCGCCCACAGGTCGATGGTGAACGCACCGCGACGGCACTGCGCGCGCGCGGGCATGAAGTGCTGATTGCACCATTGATGCGTGTCGAGCCGATCAAGGCGGATTTCGCCGGCCGCTGGGGCGGTATCATCATCACCAGCGCCAATGCGCCCGCTACGATCGCCGATAATCCGGCCCGCGACGATCTGATCAAGCTGCCCGTCTATACCGTCGGACGGCGCAGCGCCGAGGCCGCGCGGCAGGCGGGATTCAGCGAAGTCACCACGGCCGGCGGCGACGTGCGCGATCTGGTGCGGCTGATCGCCGAGCGCCATGCCGACGTCGCGGGCCCGCTGCTCTATCTGGCCGGTGAAGATCGCGCCGCCGACCTGATCGGCGAACTCGGCGTCCGCGGCACCGCCGCCGAGATGCGTGTGGTCTATCGCGCCCTTACCGCGCCTTTTCCGCCGCAACTGATCGCCGCGCTGAAAGCAGGCGAGATCGACGCGGTGCTGCATTTCTCCAAGCGAAGCGCCGACAATTACCTCAGCGGCGCGGGGTCGGCCGGCGTCGCCAAACAGGCGCTGGCGGTCAAGCATCTCTGCCTGTCGGCGCAGATCGCAGCACCGCTCACAAAAGCCGGCGCCGTCCACGTCGCGGTCGCCGTGCGCCCCGACGAAGCCGCATTGATTGATCTAGTAAGCTAGAATGGCGCGCTCGCGTCATTTGCGTTATTCCCTGCGGGCGAGTGGGGCGAATCGAGGACCTGCCGATGGCAGACAAGCGCACAGGGCCGGGAGCGCACGAAGGTGCCCGCCGCGGCAAGCGCGCGGCGCCAACCATCGATCTCACCGCCACCGAAGTGAAACAGGCCGCCGCGGCGGATGAACCTGCGGCCGCGCCGGCGCCGGCCGCGCCGCCGCCGCCCGCGTCAGAACCGCCGCCCGCGGCTTCCGATGTCCCGCCGGCCGCGGACAACACGGCAAAGGGCGGCGATTCCGGACGTCCACCGGGCGGCTTTTTCAACGGGCCGACGCTGGCCGCCGGCATCGCCGGCGCCGCGCTTATAACTCTAGTTCTATTTGCGCTCTGGCTGACCGGCCTGGTGCCGATCCGCTATGCCGGCTCGACCGCCACGCGCGCGCGCGTGACGGCGCTGGAAATGGAATTGCACGATCTGAAAAAGCGGCCGGCGGGCGCGGTCGACAGCAAGGCGGTCGACGCGCTCGGCCAGCGCATCGGCAAGATAGAAGACGCGCTCGCCAAACTGCCGTCCGGCGAGACCAATGTGGGCGAGCGTCTCGCCGCCGCCGACAACGCGATGAAGGCGCTGGGGCTTGCACTCACGGCCCTCAACAAACGCAGCGACGACATCGCCGCCACGACCGCCCAGGCAGGCCAGCGCGCGGAGGCCGCGGAAAAGGCGGTGACGGATCTGCGCGCCAGCGTGCAGGACGCCGTTAGAAGCACGGCTCCCGGCATTTCTCCGGTTGAACTCGATACACTGCAAAAGCGCCTCGCCGCGCTTGAGCAATCCACCAAGGGCGTGCGCGACGACATCGCCAAGACCACGGCCACCGATACGGCGGTGCGGCTGGCGTTGAGTGCGGCGGCGCTGCGCGCGGCGGCGGAAAGCGGCGCGCCGTTCGCGGCCGAGCTCGCGCAGGTGCAATCGCTCGGCGGCGACGCCAAGGCGCTGGCGCCGCTCACGCCCTTCGCTTCCACCGGCGTGCCGACACGCGCCGCGCTGGCCGAGGCCCTGCGCGCGCTCATGCCCGCCATGCTGAAGCTATCGGGTGCGCCGTCGCCGGCCGGAGGCTTCCTTGAGCGCTTGCAGGCCAATGCCGGAAAGCTGGTGCGCGTCCGTCCGGTCGACGCGCAGGCCGGCGACGATGCCGCCGCGGCTCTGGCGCGCATCGAGATCGCGGCCGCCAAGGCCGACATCGCGGCCGCGCTCGCCGACCTCGGCAAGCTCAACGACGCCACGCGCGCGCCGGCGCAAGACTGGATCAAGCAGGCGCGGGCGAGCCAGGCCGCGCTCGCCGCCGCGCGGCAGTTTGCCGCCGACACGGCACGTTCGCTCGGGGCACGGTGAGGGCGCGATGATCCGTCTCGTCCTGTTCCTGCTCGCGGTCGCGATCATCGCGACGGGTTTTGTCTGGGTTGCCGACCGCCCCGGCGACATCGCCATCACCTGGATGGGCTACCGGATCGAGACCTCGCTGATGGTGGGCGCGCTCGCGCTGGCGGCACTCATGCTCGTCGGCATCATGCTGTGGGGACTCGTGCGCGGCATCCTGCGCTCGCCCGAGCAAGTGTCGCTGTTCTTCCGCCATCGCCGCGCCATGAAGGGCTATCTCGCCATCAGCCGCGGGCTGATCGCGGTCGGCGCCGGCGACCTGCGGCTCGCGCGGAAATCCGCGCATGAGGCGGCACGGCTGTCGGCCGGCGATCCGCTGACGCTGCTGCTCAGCGCGCAATCGGCGCAGATGGCCGGCGACCGCGCCGCCGCCGAGCGCGCCTTCCGCGCCATGGCCGAGCGCGACGACACCAAGCT